>NZ_KV793689.1:0-1496 GCF_001808545.1 Corynebacterium sp. HMSC077D03 | reverse complement strand
GACGGTCTGGACGGGTCTTTGTCGTGGATGAGCGTGTCAAGTTGTTTGTGTGTGGGGCTTGGTTTCTAGAGGTATTGGTCGAAGCGGTCTGGGTAGGCCACGGCCATTTGGTTGATGGCTTGTTTCCACCCGGAAACCTTTCCGCCTTCAACGAGCCGGCTAGCTGAAGCGGCGGCTCGTTTACCTTCTTTAGCGCGTTTAGCTGCGCGTTTGTCTTCGATATTGCAGATCATCAACCACAGTGTCTTTAATGCGGACTCATCATTGGTGAACTGCACCCGGTTACGAGTGGCTTTACGCAGCTCATTGTTAAACGACTCAATCGAATTCGTGGTGTAGATGACCTTGCGGGCTGCCGGCGGGAACTGCAAAAACGGTACGAATCGTTCCCACGCGTCTTGCCAGACCTTGACGGATCTGGGGTATTTCTCGCCCAGCTCAGAGTCTGCGAATTCTGCCAGTGCTGCTGCAGCAGTGGATTCATCAGGGGCTGAGTAGACCTTCTTCAGTGCTGCGGACACGGCCTTGCGGTCGCCGTAGGCCACCCATCGGTTGGCAGCACGAATCAGGTGCACGATACAGGTTTGCACCATCGATCCTGGCAAGGTTGCCTCCACTGCCTCAGGTAGGCCTTTGAGCCCGTCACAGCAGACAATGAAGACGTCTTTGACCCCACGATTCGACAGGTTAGAGCACACCTGCGCCCAAAAGGATGCTCCTTCCTCTTTGGCGATCCATAGTCCCAGGATGTGTTTAATTCCTTCGATGTCCACGCCGATGGCCATATAGGCGCTCTTGTTGACTACGCGTCCACCGTCACGGACTTTGATGCGCAATGCGTCGAGGAAGATGACGGGGTAGAACTCGTCGAGCTGGCGGTTTTGCCACACCAGTACCTCATCAAGGATGGCGTCAGTGACAGCGGAAATCGTCTCATGGGAGATATCCACCCGCATGGCGGTGGCCATATGGTGCTGAATATCTCGCACAGTCATTCCACCGGCGTACAAGCTGACAATCATGTCATCAACATCAGTCAAACGCCTAGAGCCTTTGGGAACCATGGTGGGAAGAAACGTCCCAGCCCTATCTCGTGGGATGTCTACGGTAACCGGCCCGTAATTGGAATCAACCGTCTTCGGGTAGGTGCCATTGCGGTGATTATCAGTCCCAGCTGCCGCTTTAGCGTCCCGATCACCGGATTGATAACCGAGGTGGGCATCTATCTCAGCATTAAGCCCTCGGGTAATCGAGGCTTGCAACATACCGCGCACCAAGTCATTGGCATCCGAGGTGGAAGTGCCCAATTCGTCGATCAGCTTCGCGATTTCAGGGTTAGCAAGAAGCTTCTTCTCAATCGCGTCAATCTTGGCCTTATCAGCCGGGTCTCGTCGTGCCACAGTAGTCATTCTGGCTTATCTCCTTATGCGGGATGGATTCCCACACACAAACCATCAGACACTCTCTCGTGGATGCCCCGCACGTCGGTGAGGTGC
>NZ_KV793688.1:296745-301363 GCF_001808545.1 Corynebacterium sp. HMSC077D03 | reverse complement strand
AGGTAGGAACTAAACCCAGGACGCTTCATTAGTGAGCAGATGGGTCTTCAACAATTGTCTCTTATCCCCAAGAATGTACGCCAGGTTTGTGCAGGCCGCTCGTTTGTCAGCGGTCGTAGCGTCTCGCTTGCGATAGAGGCGTAGCGCTGTATCCATGCGACTTTGTGAATCCTGACTGTTTAGTCGCCATGAATCCTCTACGAGGGGTTGGTACGGAACATTCGTGTCATCGAAGGCCTTATTGATCAGCGATCCGGTGAAACAGCGGGTTGCGATTGCATTGAGAGAACCGACCTAGCTTATGGCCCCAGTAGAGATTGGGGCTGATTATCGTGTTTACAACTTGCGCTCTTCGGCATTGGAAAACCTCTTGCACAAGGTATTTGTGGTCGTGCGGTTGAAGGTGTCTCAGGTTGGGATCGATGGGCGCACCTACAATCCACATGAGTGGTTCGTCGCGCTGCTTCCGGTGATCAATCAAGCGATTCAGATGATTCAGACTGGCGATATCGTTTCCGTCGTTTATGACCCTGAGAAGCAAAAGTTGGTCGAGCGTTAGCTGAAACGTAGCCGTCAATCATCACTTTGGTGTCGGCGTGCGGCAGGCGGCGGCCTTGACCGGACGGCCAGCGGCCCCCAGGTCGAGCGGCGAACGCAGCCACACCAGGTTCTTCGCCTTCGGTGCGATGAGCGGATCAACGCAGTCCAGCGACACGTTGGCCGGGATGCGGCCGGTGCGGAAGACGTCGATGATACCGCCGGTCTGGAAGAGCGCGGCACCCGCCTTGGAGGGACTCGCCCTGCACGTCGTCGATGCGGCCGGCGACCACGACGTCGGCTTTACCCAGAGCAATCTTGCTGCATAACCCAGATAAAGATCCAGCCCACTCTCGACTAGGTCGAGGTGGGCTGAACGATTAAACGAAGCTCATCACGGCGCACGACACCCCGCCAGACGGACGAACAAATGAGCAGGCAGCGAATGCGGTTGAATGGACGGTGTCAAGTTTTTCGTGGCTGGGTGAATTTCTTCGCATCATCAATCGCATGCAGAAATCGCGTACATCGTGTAGGCTCACACGCAGCACTAACAGCCCGAAAGAAGAACGAGAAAGCATAAAGGAGGCGAACCGCGATGATGATCTATAACAATCAGCCGCTAGGACGCTTCTTTAAGCAACTCTTCTAACAGGCTGACTTGACCATTTCCCGGGAAAGCGGCCCTGCTTATCCCGGACGTTGGTGCCAGCCGCGCGACCCGCGCGCAAACTTATAAGTCAGCCGCCCAAGCAGGCCCTTTCTCACGAACTGCGTTACGCAAACGCAGAGAAAGGCTCTTTTATGCGCCTGCACAACTTCGCCTCCATTGTTGAAGACAAGACGGTGGCGCAGGCACAACTCGTCGCTGACCTGCCCTTCGTCTACCCACACGTGGCGCTCATGCCTGATGCCCACTTCGGCAAGGGCTCCTCGGTCGGCACCGTTTTCGGCACGCTGCGTGCCGTCATCCCGGCGGCCGTCGGCGTGGACATCGGCTGCGGCATGATTGCCGTGCGGACCCACCTTACGCACGCGGATATCCAGGACTTCGCTCTCGAGGACCTGCGCACCGCGGTCGAAGACTCCATTCCACTCTCGCCCGGAAACTACAACGGTTGGATCATGGACCCGCGCACCGAGGCCCGCACGCGCGAGCTCGCGCAGCTGGCCCAGGACACCGGCGTGGACCTTAGTCATTCGAAGCACTGGCGCCAGCAGCTAGGCAGTTTGGGCGGCGGCAACCACTTCATCGAGCTGTGTCTCGACGAAGAAGATCGCGTCTGGCTGTTCCTGCACTCCGGCTCGCGCGGCGTGGGTAACAAGATTGCACAGAAGCACATCAAAGCTGCGCAGCGCCACTGCGAGAAGCACTGGATCCAGCTCGCGGACAAGGACCTGGCCTACCTCGTCGAGGGCACGGAAGAGTTCGACTCCTACATTGCGGATCTCCACTGGGCACAGCACTTTGCGCTGCTCAATCGCGATGAGATGATGGACCGCTTCCTCGACTGCGTCGCCACCTGGTCCGGCGCGGATCGCGAGAACCTCGAGCTCGAGCGCATCAACTGCCACCACAACTACACCCAGCGCGAGAACCACTACGGTAAGAACGTGTGGCTCACGCGCAAGGGCGCCATCAAGGCGGATGAGGGCGACCGCGGTCTCATCCCCGGCTCGATGGGCACCGCCAGCTACGTCGTGGAAGGCAAGGGCTACGCGCCGGGCCTTAAGTCTGCGCCGCACGGCGCCGGCCGCGTCATGTCGCGCACCCAGGCCAAGGCCCGCTTCACCGAGGAGGACCTTGCCGCACGCATGGAAGGCATCGTCTATCGTCCCGGCGCCGAGTTCGTCGATGAGATTCCGGACGCCTACAAGGACATCGACCGCGTGATGGCCGATGCCACCCAGCTCGTTGAGGTCAAGCACACCCTGCGCCAGATCCTCAACGTTAAGGGCACCTAATCTGCGCCATTAAGGGACCGTCACTTTGAGTGACTGTCCCTTTTGCGCTTTCCGATGCCTTTCCTGCAGCGTCGCACCAGCACGACGCTTTGCCTTATGTAAGGAAACGAAGCGCGTGACTACTAATGATTACTGCTTATTTATCGCGAAGGGCTGGAACCGCTCGGCCGGTCGGAGGTGAAAGCCGAGTATTAAACTGCGTCGAGGCGAGTTGGCGTTCAGCATCGTTGACCAACATGAAAACATCGTCAGCGAAGTAACCGAGAAGCCCGCCCACACCGATGACTTTCTTACGCAGAATGCCAGCGTCGGTGAGTGAATCGAGAGCATCTCGGGCCGTGCTTGTCGATGAAATCCCCAGCTCGGACTTCACGATGGGCACCGTGACCAAAGGCATGGCAGGTAGCTTCTTGAGCAGTTGGAACTCCGTCGAATTCGATTTCAATGCGCGCTTGCTTCCTTGCGCAGTGCGGTGGTGATTGACCTTGTCCATCCATTCTGCTTCTAGGGCGGCGACGCTATCCGCAAGTTCAGCTGCTTTGGTGGTGGCGACTTGTGCAGCCTTGACGAAGAAAGAGATCCATGCCAGCACGTCACCCTCGCGGAATTTCGTGAGTCCGTCGACGTAACGGTCACCGAGCGTTGCCAGAACCATACTGACGGGGAGAACCGTAGCATCGGTGAGCCCTCTGCGCTGCAAAAGCGCGTGAATCTTGGCTCGCCCCACGCGTCCATTCCCATCCGGGAATGGGTGGATGGTCTCGAACTGTGCATGAACCAGCGCTGCCTGAACGAGCGCGGCGTGGTCTGCCCCGTTGAAGTATTCAATGAGATCGTCGAGGAGTCCTGGGACTTGTACAGGAGGCGGGGGACAAAAGCCGCATCGATGGGGTGATAGTCAGACCCGCCAATCCAGTTTTGAGTAGTTCGTACTCCTTGCAAAGGCTTTTCTGCAACGAGCGCTGTCTGCATTGCAACAATGTCATCCAGGACCAGCTCGTCTTTGTAAGCTAAGTCTGCATTGATGGTGTCGAGGATGGCGACATTGCGGGCGACAGCTGTTGCGGATTCTTTGAAACCCCGAATTTCGGAATCTGATTCACGCGCGAGGATCGCCATGGCCACTTTGTCGGAGTTGGGAGCGATTCCCTCGATCCGGGAGGAAGCGACGGCCTCAGAACGGAGCAGGAGTCGCACAACTCCTTCAAGGGAGTGGGTATTGTCTCTCATCCCAAGATTGTGAATCTCCCGCTCGATGCGAACGATACGTCGCGAGAGCTCGGACGGAAGCTTCAACGACATGCTTGCGAGGGGATCGGGAACGAAAGCGTGATACTTACCTCCTTGTTTGGCGCGTCGAGAAAGACCACTGCCATCAGCGGGGATCCATTCCAATTCGCCTGTCTTTGCCACAGCTGACTCCTGTCATGCGCTTGGGGCATTGGAGATAAGACTTATCCCGGTAGATCGATATCCTAGTTTACCGGGATAGCTGTTATCCCGGTGGACTGCGAGCGCAATGCGCCAGATAACTCTTATCGTGAGCCACTGCTTTGCAGACGTGCGGTTGAAGGTGTCTCAGGTTGGGATCGATGGGCGCACCTACAATCCACATGAGTGGTTCGTCGCGCCGCTTCCCTTTTCCGGAAGCGGGCCTGAGCTCTATCTACTACTGGCTGGTCTGGCCAGCCAGTTAGCTAACGACTACACACTCGGGAATTCACCGTTGCTGCCCAGGCGCGCATCGGCGTCGAGGAGCATGGAGATTTCCGCGGCCTTGTCGGCGTCGACGAGGCCGTAGCCGTCAATCATCACCTTGGCGTCGGCGTGCGGCAGGCGGCGGCCGTCGATGACCTCGAAGAGCGGCGCGCGGCCCAACATGCCGGCCTCGAAGCGGGCGTGACCGGCGGCTAGGCGCTGCTCGGCACGCTCGCGCCAAGCAGCTGCAGCGTCAGTGCCGCGCTGCTTGGCGACGGCCTTCTCAAACACGCCCGGGTGCGCGTACACGATGAGCGCGCCGACGTGTCCGAAGCCCAGCGAGGTCAGCGCCGCGGCCTTCACGCTGCGGCCCGCGGCTGCCAGATCCAGCGGCGAACGCAGCCACACCAGGTTCTTC
>NZ_KV793688.1:140647-296645 GCF_001808545.1 Corynebacterium sp. HMSC077D03 | reverse complement strand
CACCAGGTTCTTCGCCTTCGGTGCGATGAGGGGATCGACACAGTCCAGCGAGACGTTGGCGGGGATGCGCCCGGTACGGAAGACATCGATGAGCCCGCCGGTCTGGAAGAGCGCGGCGCCGGCTTTGGAGTGGCCGGTGAGCGTCTTTTGCGAGATGACGAACATCGGCTGATCCGCGTCGCGCCCGATAGCTGGCCACAAGATGGAGTGCAGCTCGGACTCGTTCGGGTCGTTGGCGTTGGTGGAGGTGTCGTGCTTGGACAGCACCGTGACGTCGTTCGGGCTAAGGCCCAGCCCGCGCAGCGAGCGTGCGAGACGAGAGTTCTCTCGACCACGACCGGCGCCCAGAGCGCCGAGGCCCGGAGCCGGAATGGAGGTGTGGGCGCCGTCGCCGTAGGAAGCGGCGTGGGCGACCACGGCGAGCACCGGCAGGCCGAGCTCGGCCGCCAGCGAACCGCGCACGAGCAGAACCGTGCCGCCGCCTTCGCCTTCGAGAAAGCCGCCGCGGCGGCGGTCGTTGGCGCGGGAGATGAAGCGCTCGTCGATGCCCTGCGCGGTCATGGCGGAGGTCTGCGCCGTGGCGTTCATATCGCCAAAGCCCTGCAGTGACTCGACCTGAACGTCATCGATGCCGCCGGCGACCACGACGTCAGCTTTACCCAGCGTAATCTTGTCGACGCCCTCCTCGATGGACACCGCGGCCGTGGCGCAGGCGCCGATGGGGTGGATCATCGAGCCGTATCCGCCGACCAAGGACTGCATGGTGTGCGCTGCAATGACGTTGGGTAGGGCTTCCTGCAGGATGTCGGAGGGGCGGTCCTCGCCCAAGAAGCGGGAGACGAAGACCTTGTGCAGGGACTCCATGCCGCCGATGCCGGTTCCCTGCGTGGTGGCGACCTGGCCTGGGTGGACGGCCTGCAGGAGCTCGGCGGGGCTAAAGCCTGCCTGGGTAAAAGCATCGACGGCGGTGACCAGGTTCCACACGGCCATGCGGTCGAGGGAGTCCAGCATGTGGTCCGGGATGCCCCAGCGGGCGGCGTCGAAGTTGTCCGGCATCTGCGCGGCCACGGTGCGGGTCAGCGTGGCCTTGCGCGGCACCTTTGCGGTGGCGCCCTTGTGGCGGGTGACCTCCCACTCGCCGTCAGCCTCGCGGATGCTGGTGAACTCTGGGTCGGCTTCGGCGATGTCGCGGGCGAGTGCTTCCGAGCTGACGCTGAAGGTGATGTCGCGGTCCAAGAACACCGTGGTCAGGTCGATGGAGCCGCGGTCAACCAGGTGGTACTTATCGGTGAGCTCGCGGACGCCGGCGCGGGCCACGACCTCGTCGCGGAAGCGCTCGTAGATGTCCTCTTCTGCAATCTGTTCGTCAGTCTCGCCGACGAACCAGCCCGGCGTGGGCTCCTCGTGCCATGCGATGAGGCCGGTCATCCACGCGAGTTCGATGACACCGGCGGCGGTCAGCTCGCAGGAGCCGTCGCGCTGCAGGCCATACTCGGCCTCGAAGCGGGTGCGGCCGGAACCCCAGGAGCTCACCTCGCCGATACCGGCGATGACCACCATGTCGTCGAGGTCGGTGGTGATGTCGCCAAGTTCCTCAGCCAGCTGCGGCTGCACCGGGCGTGCCGGGGAAGGCAGTGCCTTGATGCGGGCGGTGGTGTTCTTGACGGCACTCTCTGCAGCGGACTGCGCAGCAGGCTTCTCGACCTCTAGGGAGGTCAGCGAGAAGCCTTCGAGACCGCCGGTGAGGTCTGCCTCGATCGGGCGTTCGGTGGCGCGGGCGCGGGACTCGGCGGAAGCTAGGTCTAGCAGCTCAGAGGAGATTTCCTCCGGCGACCAGACGTGGATGCCGGCCTTCTGCGCGGCTGGAACGAGGACGTCGTTGCCGCCCATGAGGTGAGTGCCTGCAACCCAGCCGATCTTGGCTTGCGCAAGGGTGACGCTGGCAGGCCAACCAGCCTCGACGTTCCACTTGGCCAGGATGGCGTCGAGCGCGGCCTTGACTTCGCCATAAGCGCCGTCGCCGCCGAAGGTGCCGCGGTTGGGCGAGCCCGGCAGGACTACGTGGCACCGGGTGGGGCTCGGGGCCTTGACCGCGAGGTCAGAGAGGCCGCCGATGAGGCGCTCGACCGACCACAGCAGCAGGCGAGCCTGGGACTCCGTGGAGGAGCCGGCGTCTGCAAGCGAGCCGGAAACAGACGGTGCCGCGAATGGGAATGCCAAGGTTGGGGTGAGCGCTGGCTTGAGAATCTTCACCTCGTTGCCCACGGATTCGCGCTGCTCGGAACCGATCCACTCCACCAGGGAGTCCACGTCGCGGAAGCTGGTGAGGTTGGCCGGAACCAACCACAGGGCAGATCCCTGGCGGCCGTGCTCGGCGTAGAGGCGGCGGGCGAATTCCTTACGGGATTGGGTCACTCGCGATGCCGTCATGATGACGGTTGCGCCGCCTGCGAGGAGGCGCTCGACCACGGCGGTGGCAATGGAGCCCGGTGCGGCGCCGGTGACGAGGGCGACGTCGTCGGCGTAAGCGCCGCGTTCGGTGGACTCGGCGGCTGCGGCTATCTGCTCGAAGTGGGCAGAGTCGACAGCGGTGTTCCCCGAGCGTGCCCACCAACGGGCCTGTTCAGCCACGGTGGCGCCGGCGCCCTGGAAGACGGCAGGCTGCGCGAGCTCGTCGTCGGCTACGATCTCACCGAGTGCTACGCGGGCGAGGCGCTCGCGGGCGGTGGCCCAGGCGTCGTCGAAAAGCACGGCGTGTGCCGCGTCGAAAGAAGGGGTGACGGACTTGAGCCAGCCGGAACCGAGCTCGGCCTCGACGGCCTCGATGACCTCGGTGTCTGGGGCGGTGGCCTCGGCAGGCTCGGCGACGTGGCCGAGCTGGGTGAGGACCTGGCGGGCCACGGTGGCGAGCACGCCGTTCTCACCGGTCACGGTCTCGGCGTAGGCCTCGAGAGCGGCGGAATCCACGACCCCGCCGGAGGCTCCACCTGCGGCAGCGCCCTTGGAGACACTGGCGCCGTGCGCATTGGCGACGCCCTGGACGGCGGCGTCGATAAGCTCGTGCGCCGCGGACTTGCTGGTGGCGCTGGACGGAACCGTGTTCAGGCTGCCGCCGCGGACGGAATCCTCGTCGCGGGAGCCGAGCAGGATTTCGGCCTCGACGTGGGCGACCCAAGACTCAGGCAGGCCCCAAGTGCCGGTGACGTACTCGGCCACCGCGGCGGGCTTGAGGCCCGCAGCGCCGAGCAGCTGGCGCAGGCGTGCGGTGACGGCTTCGCCAAGGACGCTGCCGAAAGGCGCGTAGCCAGGGGCGGCGGCGTTGACCTTTTCGCGCAGCGAGGCGACGTCCGCGTCTGCCGCGCCGTCGATTGCAGGCACGCCGATCTCAGCGGACATGTCCATCAGGAGCTGGTTGCGGCGCGAGGAAACGCCGTTGGTGAGCTCCTCGATGGTGTCGGAGTCGTTGATCTGGTCTATGCGGATCTTGTTCTGGAACGCAAAGAGCACCATGATGGCCTCGGCCGCGCGGAAGGTGAGCTCGGGGGCGGCACCTGCGGAAGGCGCAGCCGGGGCAGGACCTGCGGGAGCGAACTCGGCCGGGGCTGGCGCGGATTCAGTGGCTGGGGTGGCTGGGGCGGCTGGGGCCGATGCGGCCTCGACAGTCGGTTCCTCTGTCTCTGGGGCGGTCTCGGGCTCTGGTGCTGCCTGGACGTCCTGGAGTATGACCTGGTCTTGGTCGCGCTCGACGTTGAATACGGGCAGGTCGCGGCCTGCCACGGCCAGGGAGCGCTTGGCCAAGTTGGTCAGGGTTGGGGAGGCGGCAAGGCCGACCTCGATTAATTGATCGACCTCGTCGAAGAGCAGTTCCTGGGTCTCAATCCAGCGCACCGGGGAGGCGAATTGCCAGGACAGCAGCTCGATGAGCAGCAGGCGGGCGAGGGCCTGAGGTTCGAGAGAGGAAGCGTCGAGGCCGTCGAGCTTGCCAGAAGGAGCCATCGGGGCCACGGTGTCGACGAATTCTTGGGTCAGCTCGAACGGCACTGCCACGAGGTTCGGCACGTAGCGGCCGACCAGCGCGTCGAGGTCGAGCTCAGCCGGAAGGAGCTCGTCGAGTTTCTCCGCAAACGCGGCCACGCCATCGCGCAGCACGCGGGAGTGGAACGGGACGTCGATGCCCGGAACCATCACGGCTGCGCGTTCCTTGACAGCGTTGGCGCGGCGGACCAGCTCGCGCAGGCCGGCCTTGGTTCCAGCCACGGAGTACTGCTGACCGCGGATGTTGTAGTTGACGATTTCTAGGAACTCGCCGGTTTCTTCCGCAATGGAGGCGACGTAGGCGTCCACCTCATCACCGCTCACGCCGATCATGTTCGGACGCAGCGCGGCCATGGCGTACTCGGAATTCCCCTCCGCGTCGCGTGGAACGAGGCTTCCCATCGCGGAGCCGCGCGAGTAGACAATGTCGATGACCGCTTCGAGATCAAAGATATTGGCCAGCGAGGCCAGCGCTGTGTACTCGCCGAGGGAGTGGCCAGCGTACATCGCATTTGAGGCAACGGCGTCGTTTTCGCGCAGGCGCGCAGTCTGCGCATAAGCCACCACGGCCAGTGCTACCTGCGTGAATTGGGTGAGATGCAGCACGCCCTGCGGGTGGACGAAGGTTTCATCGTTGACGCGCAGGGAAGTGGGGTTGTCATCGATGACGTGTCGGATACTAAAGCCCAGCGCCGCACGGGTGTGCTGGTCGGCGCGGCGCCAAATCTCCCGCGCGGCCGGGGAAGCGGCGCGGTCCGTGCTGCCCATACCCTCGGCTTGGATGCCCTGACCCGGATAGATGTAGGCGGTGCGCGGCTGTGCAAGCAGCGCCTGCCCGCGGGAGACTACTTCGCCGTCGATGCGGCAGGTGACTTCGAGCGCGGCGTGGATGCCCTTGCGGCCGACGCGCTCGACGACGATGTCAATGACGTCGTGCAACTGAACCATTCCGTACATGGAATAGGTCCAGCCCACCACCTGCCCGTGGCGGGCCGCGAGGTGCTGCGCGGTGGCAGAAAGCCACATGCCATGAACCAGCGGAGCCTCGAGAGCCACGAGCTGGGCGGCGTTATAAGAAGTGTGGATGGGGTTGTAATCGCCCGAGACCAGCGCGAATGGGGTCATATCCTGCGGGGCAGTGACTACCGCGCGGTCGATAAAGGAGCGCGGGGTGGAGGTGATCTTGGTCGAGGATTTGCCGCCGCCCCACTCCGGAGTCGGCGTAGGTGCCGCGGTGCCGCTCGCGCGCCCACGGATGGCAAAGCGCTGGACTTGCGTAGCGACGATTTCGCCCGCATTTTCCGGGACGTCGGGGCCGTTGCGCAGTTCGAGCTCCACGGTCACGATTCGCCCGGAGGCGGATTCCTCGATGGAGGTGCACTGGGAGGTGACGTCGATGCGGCGGCCGTCGGCCAGCTGGGCGAGAGGAACACGCAGGTCCACGAGGTGATCTAGGTGCACGGCGTTGAGCAGGCCCTCGATGACTGGGTAGCCATCGGGCAGCAGGCCAGAGCCCAGCGCGGTGTAGATGGCCGGCCAGCAGGGGCCGACTAGCACATCGGGGGTGCCCACCGGCAGGGCCGTCTCAGCCACGGGCAGGCCCGCGCCGGTGACAGCGGTGTGCGCCTCCAAAAGAGAGGCAGGCAGGTGGAAGGAGTAGTGCGCGCGGCCGAAAGGCGCCTCCGCGTCGATGCTGTCTTCTTCGATGCGTGGCATCTCGTCGATGACGTCGCCTTGCTCGGCCACCGAGCCCACGCCGGCGAGGCCGCGCAGGAGCGCGTAGACGGCATCGGGCAGGCGCTCGTGGGAGACCACCGGCGAGCCGCCCGTGGACACATCGGCCGGCAAGTCCACAGGCACGGTGACCTCACGGACGTAGAAGGGGCGCTGGTTATCCGGCAGGTTATCCCAGTAGGAGTCGGCGTGAATAACAATTTCCCATTGGCCGGTCTCATCCTGGCGTAGCTCAAAAGCGGAGGCATCCATGTGGAAGGCCGGGTTATCCATCAAGTGGCCATGCCAGACCAGGGTGGGGGAAGCCTTGATGAATTCCGCGGCGTCAGCAACCGCGTGCAAGCGGGAGAAGAGGCGTTGTGGCTCTTCGCCTGTATCGCACAACTGTTGGGTGGTGGCGGCCTCGAAGCGCGCGAGCAGCTCCGCCACGGGCTCATCCTTGCGCGTGATTCCGGCAACCGACACGGGGCCCGGGATGATGCGCACTTGGTCGGCGGTGTAGCGCGGGTCCTGCGCCTGCCACAGCGTGTCTTTGCCAAACCACGTCTTGAGATCGCCGTCGATGGCAGGCACCCACGGCATGGGTTTTACATGTTTGTAGTGCAGCGAGATCCACCAGGCGGCGTCCCGTGGGGACACGCTTGTCGACGCCGCCTCCGGGTAGGTTTCCAGCAAAAGCTTTAAAGCGGCAGGGGCATCGTGGACGTCATCGATGCTTGGGAAAAGGGTGTCGATCTCGCCGTGATCCGCCGGGTTGAGGCGCGCCTCCACGCGGTGGAGAAGGTCGAAAAAGCGGTCATCCCAGGTGGGATCGACGAAGGGGTGGGCCAGCTCGACGAAGCGCTCCAGCCACTGGGCGTAGGTCATCTTCTCGACGTCGCCGAAGTAAGGCTTCGAGGTTTTGTTAAGGGCGGCGATGATTTCTGCGCGGTGGGCCGCGTAGTCCTCGGTGGACAGGGAAGTGATAAGGCGCGAGGCCGCGGCGAAGGAGTTGTCGAGGTCGTGGATATCGGCCAACAGGTGGGATTGGGAGGAGGCCACGCCATTGGTGCCGGTGCCGCGGCCGACCCAGCCGCCGTTGTCTTCTGGCGAAATGCCGGTGGTGTCTACCAGCAGCTCCTTGACCGAATCGGTGGCCTTGGCCTCTTTGGTGGCCATGGCGACGGTGCCGATGAAGACGGCGTCGACAGGCAGGCGCAGCTGACCGTAGCGCAGTGCCCACTTGCCAGTGAGATAGTCGGCGGCGCGCTGTGGAGTAGAGATGCCACCGCCCACTGCGAGCACTACGTTGTTGTGCTCACGGATTGCGGCGTAGGTCTCGAGCAGCATGTCATCGAGGTTGACCCAGGAGTGGTGGCCGCCGGCGTGGCCGTCCTCGACCTGCATGATTACCTGGTGTTCCGGGTAGGCGGCGGCGATGCGCAGGACGTCGCGAATCTGCTGGGCGGTGCCGGGTTTGAAGGAGATATAGGGGAAGCCATCGCTGTGGAGCTGGTTCAGTAGCGAGCCTGCTTCCTCGACTTCTGGGATGCCGGCAGAAATGCACACGCCGTTGAATGAGGCGCCAGCCGCACGCGCCTTGGGCACGATGCGGGTTTGACCGAATTGCAGGTTCCACAGGTAACGGTCGAAGAACATGGTGTTGAACTGTGCCGTGCGGCCTGGGTTCAAGTGTTCTTCCATCACTTTAAGATGGGTGCGGAAGACCTCGTCGGAGTACATTCCGCCGCCGGCCATCTCGGTCCAGTGGCCGGCGTTTGCGGCGGCGGCCACGATCTCGCCGTCGGCGGTCGTTGGCGTCATGCCGCCCAGCATGATGGGCGAGAGACCCGTGAGATCGGAGAATCGGGTTTGGGTATAGAAACGGCCATCGGGAAGCTCCACCAGGCGGGGCGCGAAGTCGCGGTAATCAAGCGGCTCGGGCAGCTCCGTGCCCGGTGTGGCAAGGGCGTCGCGTTGCTCGGGCGTAGCAATCTCTACGATGACGCTGCCGCTGCCGGTGACCAGCGGCTCACTCAGGCGCGTTAGGGAAGCGTCGAGGCTGAGCAAAAACTCCGAGCCTTGTGCTTGCTTTTCAGCGATGTTTGCCTGGATAAGGCTCGGCCAATCGTGTTCTTCGACGAGAATTTCGCGCGCCAGGCCGTGGTCTGTGATTCCGCAGGCAGCTGCCCATTCTTCGGTGAGCTCGGCGGCGGCGTGAAGGCTGGGATGGTGGAAGGGAAGGGCCACTGGAAGCTCGGTGGCGTGGAGCTCGAGCTCGTCGCCGCCTACGGTCCGCTCTGTGAGAGTGGCGTTGTATTCATCCACTGCGCCTTCCAAGGCGGTGCGCGTGGCTGCGAGGTAGTCCGGGGAACCGGATAACGCGAAGGCCCGGCGGCCGTTGACCACGGCTATGACGGCATCGGCTTGGAGGCGTTCCTCCACGAACTCGCGCGTGAGTCCGCGCAGCGCCAGCATGTGCGAGCGGGCGTCGACGCTGCCGTGGCTTGCCGACGCCGCCGTTCCCATCACTAGTGCCAAGCTCAGCGCCTCCTGCGGGTCGTGCAGCGCCAGCACTCCGAGGGAGCCTTGGGAGTGGCCGAGTGCTCTTTCCGGACGCAGGCCCAGCTGCGCGAGATGCTCCACTGCGGCGATCTGCCCGAG
This sequence comes from Corynebacterium sp. HMSC077D03, assembly GCF_001808545.1. Classification (NCBI taxonomy): domain Bacteria; kingdom Bacillati; phylum Actinomycetota; class Actinomycetes; order Mycobacteriales; family Corynebacteriaceae; genus Corynebacterium; species Corynebacterium sp. HMSC077D03. The sequence goes on along the minus strand of NZ_KV793688.1, from coordinate 288,233 downwards.
CACGATTCCCGGGATGGAATAGGCGGGGAAGACGTCTGCGTCCTGGACGTTGTCCTCGCCGTCTATAAGTTCCTGCAGGCGGCCGAAGACGCCGGGGCAGGTTGACGCGATTTGGCGCGCGACTGGGGCGGTGGTGGTGCGGGCGGATTCGAGGAGCTCGACCAGGCGGGTGCGAACCTGTGGCTGCGCGGCGGCCTGTGCGAGTGCCTTCTGCCAGGCAGAACCCTGGCCGGCGAAGAGGATGGTGGCGCCAGTTAGGCGGTGAAGTGGTGTCAGGGATGACAAATGCATCGGGTTATTACCTCGGAGTTTTTTGGTTGGAAGAAAAAAGAGGAGAGGAAGTAAAACCGCGTTAAAGAATAGTTAGCTATAACAAAATAAACGCGATGACGACACGGTAGCTTACATAGGCGTAAGTTTGCAGCCTTATTCGCCCAAAATGTGAGGTTTTACTCAACTTTGGGGGTGGCTGGAAGAATTACAGAAAACGCTCGGCCACAGCGCGGCGGCGGAGTTTGCCCAGGCCATCGCGGCCTAGGTCTGGAACCACGATGAACTCGCGCGGGACCTTATAGCGGGCGAGCTGGCCACGGCACCACTCGCGGAGTTCTTCCTGCGTGGGCTGCGCGGCATCCGCGGGCGCGCCGGGTTGGGCGCTGGCGAGCACGATGCAGGCTACGACGTCTTCGGAGCCGTCGGGGCGAGGGCGGCCGATAACGGCGGCGTCGGCAAGCGCAGGGTGAGAAAGCAGCACCTCTTCGACCTCGCCGGGGTAGACGTTGAAACCGCCGGTGATGATGGTCTCTTTGAGGCGGGCGCGCAGGGTGATAAAGCCATCGGCGTCCTGAGTGGCGAGGTCGCCCGTGCGCAGCCATCCGTCCTGGAAAGCGGTGCGGGTGGCCTCCGGATTGTGGAGGTAGCCGGAAAAGACCTGTGGCCCGCGCACGAGTAGCTCCCCGGTGTCGGGGTCGATGCGTACCTGCGTATCCGGCATGGGGATGCCAATGCAGCCGGCGCGGCGGTGTTCGTTCAAAGGATTGCAGGTCACAACGGGCGCGGCCTCGGTAAGCCCATAGCCTTCCACGAGGAAGCCGTGGGCCTGAGTCTCCCACTGGCCGATGGTTGCAGAGGGCAGCGTCGCGGCGCCGGAGATGGCTTGGGCGATCTTCGGAAGCTCCGGTGCGGCGTCCACAATGCGCTGATAAACCGTAGGGACCGCGGGCAGCCAGGTGGGAGGGGCTGCCGCAATTGCCGCAAGGATAAGCTCTAGGCGCGGGGCAGGCACGAGGCTAATCGACGCCCCCGTGACCACACCTACCGTCAGCGACATGGTCAGGCCATAGGAGTGGAACAGCGGCAAAACCGCCATCGCTTGTGGGTGCTCCTCCGGTAGGCACCAGTGGGCCATTTGCAGTGCGTTGGCGGCGAGGTTGCCATGAGAGAGCATGGCGCCCTTGGGGGTGCCCGTGGTGCCGGAGGTGTAGAGGATGAGTGCGAGATCGTCTTTGTTTACTTCGGCCCGTGGCGTTTGCTTCTTACCCTCGGCGAGGAAATCTTCCCAGTCTGCGTCGGCGTCGATGACGTGCTCAAGCTGCGGCAACTCGCGGAAGATGCCTACCGCCGGCCCCTGTGCGATGGCTACGCGGGCGCCATGGTGGGCCACCATCGGGGTCAGTTCATGCGTGGTGAACTGGGGATTGTGCTCCACCACGGCAGCGCCCAAGCGCAGTGCCGCATAAAAGGCAATGACGTGGGCGGGGCGGTTAGCAAGCGCCAAGGCCACGAAGTCGCCGCGCTGCACGCCGCGGGCGCTCAGTGCGCTGGCGGCCCGGTTGATCTCGGCGTCGAGCTGCGCATAAGAAAGTTCTTCGCCCATATAACGCAGCGCCACCCGCTCGGGGTGCGCGGCGATGGTCTCAGCCAGTTGGCTAAGGAGCGTGGCGTTGCCGTAGTCCAACGAGGTGGGCGTCCATTCGCCGTAGAAGCGGTGCCAGGGCTGAGAAGAAGAAAACTGCATCGCTTTTAAGCTTAGCCCTGGCTGCTATGGCGGGCCTAAACCGCTAGCTGTGGTTTCCGGACTTTAGGCGCTGCAGCAGATCCGCCTGCACTTCGCGGCGGCGAATCTTGCCTAGCTGGTCTGCGGCAAGGTGCTCGAAGTGGTAGAAGGTGCGCGGCACCTTGTAACGGGTCAGGTTTTGGCGCGCGAAGTCCTTCATGCCTTCTGGGTCGAGGGCGGCGCCGTCACGCAGGATGACACAGGCGACGACGTCCTCGGAGCCGTCTGCACGCGGGCGGCCCACCACGGCGACATCGACGACGTCGGGGTGCATGCCGATGACCTTTTCGACTTCACCAGGGTAGACGTTGAAGCCGCCGGTGATGATCATCTCCTTGATGCGGGAGACGATCTTGATGAAGCCATCGGACTCCATGACCGCCATATCGCCGGTGCAGAACCAGCCATCGTGGAAGGCCTTTTCAGTGGCTTCTGGGTTCTTGAAGTAGCCCTTGAACACCTGCGGGCCGCGCGCGAGCAGCTCGCCGGGCTCGCCGTCTGGCATGGTCTCGTCAAGGTTGTCCGGGTTAGCGATACGGATTTCGGTATCGGGGAAGGGGATGCCGATGTAGCCGGGGCGTCGTGAATTGTTCATCGGATTGCCGGTAAGGACCGGGGAAGTCTCGGTGAGGCCGTAGCCTTCAACCAATAGGCCGCCGCTCAAAGACTCCCACTTCTCAACGGTCTCCGGCGGCAGCGCGGCGGCGCCCGATAGCGAGTTGTGTACGCCGGTGATGTCGACGTTGTTGGCTTCTGCAGCTTCGATGATCTTGGAATACAAGGTGGGCACGCCAGGCAGCCAGGTAGGCCGGTGCTTTTTCATGATGTCCATGATGAGCGGGATCTTTGGTGCCGGGGTGAGTACGAGCTCGCCGCCGACGTAGACGCCGAGTGCTGCGAGGAGTGTGAGGCCGTAGATGTGGAACATTGGCAGAGCGGCCAGCATGCGCTCGGGTTTATTGCCAAACTCGGGCACCCAGGCCACACCTTGTTTCACGTTGGCGCAGATATTCGCGTGGGTGATTTCCGCGCCCTTCGGTGTACCCGTGGTGCCGGAGGTGTACAGGATGATGGCGGTGTCTTCGGGGTGAATTTCGGCGTCGGCAAGCTTGGTGCCATCGCCGCCGATTGCGGTGCCGGTCAGGGTGCTCCACGGCACGGTGTTGGGCGCTGGGGCGGTGAGCTGCTCGCGCTGCTCCGTGATGGGTGGGATAGGAATGCGCAGGAGCAGCTGCTTGCTGCGCGGCATGGCCTCGGTCATGTTGACGGAGATGATCGTCTCAAGCGGGGTGGTTTCGCGCAGCTGCTCGAAGGTGGCGGTCATCTTGTCCCAGACAATGGCCACGCGGGCGGCGTGATCCTGGAAAAGGCCCTCGAGCTCGTGGGCGGTGTAGAGCGGATTGTGCTCGACGACGATTGCGCCCAACTTGAGCACCGCATAAAAGGCCGCGATGTGCTGTGGGCAGTTAGGAAGCGCCATGGCCACGCGATCGCCGGGGCGGATGCCAAAGGCCTTAAGCCCGGCCGCTGCGGCGCGAACCTGGATATCTAGCTCGTGGTAGCTTTGTTGGCGTCCAAAGAACCAGGTAGCCGGCCAAGTTCCGTGCTTGGCAAGGTTCTCGTTGTAGATATCAAGCAGGGTCTGTTCGCCGTAGTCGAGGTGGTGGTTGGTCCACTCGGCGTAGCTGGCAAGCCAGGCTTTGGACTCGTATGCAGATGGCTGGGTATCCGACATGACGTCACTCCTTTGGGGTGGCAAACAGTTTTGTTTCGGACATTATAACCATTTTGTGAACTAAATACTTCTGCCTGCCAAACTTTTGCGATGGGGTAGTTGCCGTTTCTCCTTAGCTCGCCGTGTTTGTGGTCCGCTAGAATTCACATTTGTACTCATAGTTCTTGCAGGAACCGAGACGGGGAAGCGGTGAGTGTTTCGTGGTTGCTTTACTTTTCACGGCTGCGGGAATCTACGGCCTCGTTGTAGTGGCGGGCGCGGTTGGTGCTGATTCCGTGGGGTTTGTTGTCACGGTAACGCTCATGGGGTTTGGCTTTGCGCTGTTCGTCGGTGGCTCACTGGAGCGCTATCTTCCGGCCTCGTTGTGGCGCCGATTCTCTCTTTCACGTGCTGCCAGCCGACGTTGGGGCGTGGATTGCTTCAACGCCTTTCTCTGGCGAATCGGTTGGAACAGGCACATAGTCGCAATGCGAAAGCGCGAATCGGATGGCAATGAGAAAGGTCCGATCCTGCGGCACGTCCGCGCCTCTGCGGTTGGGCATTCGTGGTCGGTGCTGCTTCATGTAGCCAGTGCGATTTGGGCGGTTACCGCCGACGGCTGGCTGGCAGCGGTAGTCCTCCTAATGATCGGGATAATTGGCCATGTTTACCCGGTCCTATTGCAGATCCGCGTTATGACGCGGTTGAGGGATTAGTCGTTTCAGGCTGTTGCTGCTCTTTTTGGTCCCGTGCAAAAGTTCCCTTTCAAAGGGTTGTATGTCGAGTAGAAGCTCGTCAGGAAACGGCCAAAAGCTCTTTTTGCCCGGCGATGGGAGCTGAGCAAAAAGAGCTTTTGAAGGGGAGCTTTTGGAAGGGACCGGGAAGTCGAGCCGGAAGCAGCGGCTACTGCCCAGCCTTCTCTTTTTCCAGGCGCTCGAGCAGATCGGCCTGGACCTCGCGGCGGCGAATCTTGCCCATCTGATCCTTGGCCAGTTCCTCGAAGTGGTAGAAGGTGCGCGGCACCTTGTAGCGGGTGAGCCGCTCGCGGCAGAATTCCTTCAAACCTTCAGGGTCGAGCGCTACGCCGTTGGCCAGGTCGATGCAGGCCACGACGTCCTCAGAGCCGTCGGAGCGCGGGCGGCCGACAACCGCGACGTCGTCAATCGCCGGGTGTGTACGCAGTACCTCTTCGACCTCACCTGGATAGACGTTGAAGCCGCCGGTGATGATGATTTCCTTGATGCGCGAAACCAGGCGGATGAAGCCGTCTTCTTCCATGATGCCCATGTCGCCGGTGCGGAACCAGCCGTCGTGGAAGGCAGCTTCGGTGGCCTCAGGGTTGTTGAGGTAGCCCTTGAATACCTGGTGGCCGCGGGCGAGGACCTCGCCCTCGACGCCGTCGGGCTGGGTTTCGTCGAGGTTGTCCGGGTTTGCGATGCGGATCTCGGTATCCGGGAACGGGATGCCCACGTAACCTGGGCGGCGATCGGTGCTCATCGGGTTGCCCACGATGATGGGGGAGCACTCGGTTAGGCCATAGCCTTCAACCAGCAGGCCGCCGGTATATTCTTCCCACTTTTCCACGGTATCGACAGGCAGGGTGGAGGCGCCGGAGAAAGCCGCGCGCACGCCCTTGATATCAATGTTGTCTTCCTCAGCTGCCTTCACGATGCGCTCGTAGAGGGTCGGCACGCCCGGAATCCACGTCGGGGTGTGCTTCTTCATCAAGTCCATGATGAGGGAGATGTCCGGCTTCGGGATGATGACCAGCTCGCCACCGATGAGCGGCTGCAGGATGACGTTCATGACCAGGCCATAAGCATGGAAGAAAGGCAGCGCACACAGCATGCGCTCTGGCTTATCGCCCAGGCCAGGGACCCAGTGCTTGCCCTGCAGAATCACGGCAAAGAAGTTGCCGTGGGAAAGCTGCGCGCCCTTTGGCTGCCCCGTGGTGCCGGAGGTGTACATGATGACCGCCACGGTGTCCTTGGTGACGTCCTCCGGCGTCGTGACGTCGCGGCCGTCGCCGCCAATCGCGTTGCCGATGAGGCTATCCCAGGTCACGGTGTTCTTTGCGTGGGTAGAAAGCTGCTCGCGCTTGGACTTAAGAAATGGCAGGTACTTCAGCGCCATCTTCTGAGTCGTTGCCATCGCATCGATCATGTTGATGGAGATGACCGTCTCAAGGTTCGTGGTGCCGCGCAGCTTCTCCAGGGTAGATGCCGTCTTGTCCCAGGCAATCGCGATGCGGGCGCCGTGATCTTTGAACAAACCCTCCAGCTCGTGCGCAGTGTAGAGCGGGTTATGCAGCACGGCGATAGCGCCGAGCTTCAGGATGGCGTAGAAGGCCGCAACGTACTGCGGGCAGTTCGGGGCGACGATGGCCACTTTGTCACCTGGGCGCACTCCAAATGCCCGGAGGCCGGCGGCCGCGCGGCGAACTTGGCGGTCGAGCTCAGCAAAAGTCTGGGTCTTGCCAAAGAAGTACGTCGCGGGCTTATCCGGGTTGATTGCCAGATTGTTGTCGTAAATGTCGAGGAGAGTGGTGTCTCCGTAGTCAAGGTGGTGTGGTGTCCACTCTGGGTAGAACTGGAGCCACTCCTTGTTGTCGATTGCCGACATGGGGAATTCAGCACCTTTCGGTTACGTAAGTTTTAGCACGGGCCAGTATAGCCACGAATAGGGAACGCTAGACTGTGTAGCTATGCGCATCGCGATGATTTCTCTGCATACCTCCCCTATCGAGCAGCCCGGTTCCGGCGATGCCGGCGGCATGAATGTCTACGTTCTTAGTATCGCGCGGCAGCTGGCTAAGCAGGGAGTAGAGGTCGATGTCTTTACCCGTGCTACCCGGCCTAGCCAGGGGGAAATCGTCGAGGTTGAAGAGCGCCTCCGGGTTATCAACATCGTGGCCGGCCCGTACGAGGGCCTTGATAAGGAAGACCTTCCCACGCAGATGATCGCCTTTGCCGGTGGCCTGGTGCAGTTCGTGAAATGCTTTGGGCTGGAATATGACCTTATTCATACGCACTACTGGCTCTCCGGCCAGGTGGGCTGGCTGCTGCGTGATCTGTGGGGCGTGCCGCTGGTGCACACGGCGCATACTTTGGCGGCGGTAAAGAATGCCCACCGCACCGCGGACGATGCGCGTGAATCGGAAGCGCGCCGCATCTGCGAGCAGCAGTTGGTCGATAACGCTGACCTGCTCGTTGTGAATACGAAGCAGGAGGCGCAGGATTTGGTCGAGCATTACGACGCCGACCCTTCCCGCATCAAGGTGGTCTCGCCCGGCGCTGACGTTGAGCTGTTTACTCCGGGCACCAACCGCAACACAGAGCGTTCGCGCCGCGAGCTGGGCATTCCGATTCACACCAAGGTCGTGGCCTTCGTGGGCCGTCTGCAGAAGTTCAAGGGCCCGGAGGTTCTCATTCGCGCAACCGCTGAGCTCATTGAGCGCGATCCTTATCGCAATATTCGCGTGCTGTTCTGCGGCGGCCCATCGGGTGCAAACTCGACGCCGGAGTACTACCAGAACCTGGTGCATAAGCTGGGGCTTTCCAAGTACGTGCGCTTTCTAAGCCCGCGTCCGCCGGAGGAGTTGGTCTCCATTTACCGCGCGGCCGATCTGGTGGCGGTGCCCAGCTACAACGAGTCCTTCGGGTTGGTGGCTTTGGAGGCACAGGCCTCCGGTACCCCCGTTATCGCTGCGCGCGTGGGCGGCCTACCCATCGCAGTGGCAGATGGAAAGACCGGCGAGCTCGTCGACGGCCACTCACCCGAGGCTTGGGCGGATGCCTTGGAGCACTTGCTTGACGACGACCCGCTGCGCATCAGCATGGGCGAAGCCGCCGTCAGCCACGCCGCGAAGTTCAGCTGGGCTGAATCCGCCAACGTTCTTGCCCGGATCTACGAGGAAGCCCTGCACATCGAGGTCCCGGATTGCCATGCGCGCCGGGCAATTGGTTACTAAGTAGCGGGAGAAAAGACTTGATGTCTAAAGGCATGACTTTTCTGCGCACTCTCCGCTTAGGCGATGTGCTGCTTGCGGGCTTGGCCGTGTTACTGGCGCTCTTGTACACCCTGGTACCGGGGCCGCTGCCTATGGAGATCCACATCGTGCAAGCTGTGGTTTCGTGGGCCTTTGTCCCGTTCTTTCTCATTTGGCGGTCGCGGCCTGTCATTGCTCCGGTAGGGATGATTTTCTGTCTAGGGGCATGGGCAATTACCTGGATGCTGGCGCTCCCGACGAATTCTGGATTCTCTCCGTGGTTGGTTGCTGCTCCTTTAGCTGTTTATTCTTCTGCGCGTTTATGTGAAGAACGGTGGATTCCAAAGGCTATTCTCGGCGCAACGTTCGCTGGCACTTTCGCTTCGCCGTTCATGTGGAAGCTGCAACCAGACCTGACCGAGCGATACCGAAGCGGAACGGATTTTCTATTTACTTTCCTTTTCCACTGGCTACTTTTGTTACTCGTTTATGTAGTTGCGGTGCGTTTGCGTGACAAGGAGGTGGAACGGCAGGCGCGACAGCGTGAAGCTCAGGAAGAAGAGCGGCTTCTTATCGCGCGTGAACTACATGACGTACTAGCTCATTCGTTGACCCTCATCAAAGTTCAAGCAAATGCTGGTCTTGTTGCTTCGGGGACATCGGAGGAAGCATTGCGAACTATCCGAACTGAAGCGGACGGAGCGCTCGCGGAGGTGCGTTCAATTGTGTCCTCGCTACGGGCGCCGACAACGCGCGAGCCATCTCGCCAACTATCCGATATTCCCAAGGTCGTGGAAGGTTTTCGCGCTGCAGGCCTTGATATCAGCGCAGATTTACCGAATACCCCGGTGACTCTTCCTGCGCTAACCCAATTGGCTTTGGTCCGGATTATCACGGAGGCACTGACTAATGTGCTTCGCCACCAAGGGACAGGGGCGACAGTTCGCCTGAAACTTTCTGATTCTGCTGCGCTGAGTGTTGAGTCATGGGGTAGACCACAAGGAGAGACATCAGGAGCCGGTGTAGGTTTGGTGGGAATCGCCGAAAGGGCTACAGCATTGGGTGGCTGGGTGCGTACCTCCGGAGACGCTCGGCACTTCCTAGTGGAAGCACAATTTCCGCAGAGGACAACATAATGATTCGAGTACTTCTTGCTGATGACCAGCCGCTGCTGCGCAGTGCGTTGGAAACCATTCTTAATGCCGCAGGGGACATTAAGGTCGTTGCCGCGGTCGGTGATGGGCAAGCAGCCGTCGAGGCTGCAGCTGCGCATTCGCTCGATATTGCGATTCTTGATATTCGGATGCCAGGGATGGATGGAATAGCTGCTGCAAGTGCCCTCTTGGCAAGGAACCCGTCACTTAGGGTGATCATGCTAACGACGTTTAATGAAGAGGAGCTGGTTCGTTCTGCGTTGCTCGCGGGAGTCCATGGTTTTCTTCTCAAAGATTCAGACCCGGAGGTGCTTTTAGGCGCTGTTCGTGCGGTTCATGCAGGAGAAGCCGTCCTAGCAAGCGGAGTGACCGGAACGGTTTTGGAGGGCTATCGCGCAGCGATTGCTGGACGAGCCGAACTATCAGCAGCGCAAAGGCAAGGGCTTGCATTGGTGACTCGACGCGAGTTGGAAGTGCTGCGGCTGATCACTAGTGGCGCGACTAACCGGGAAATTGCCCAAGAACTCGTCCTCGCTGAGACCACCGTAAAGACGCACGTTTCCTCGCTCATGTCGAAGCTGCAAGCTAGGGACCGTGTGGCTTTGGTGTTGCTAGGCCAAAAAGTCCTACTGCAGTAGGAGAACTTCCGGCCAAGGTTGGTTCTGCTGGGGGATACAGGAAAGAAGCTACGGCGACATACTTCTTTCATGTCCTCATCACTTAGCTTGTCACGTGTCACCAAGTCGTTCGGGAACCAGCGAGTCCTCAACGACGTCTCGCTTTCAGTAACTCCTGGACGAGTACATGCTTTGCTTGGGCGAAACGGCGCGGGAAAGTCCACCCTGATGTCGATTTTGTTGGGACTTTCATCTGCAGATTCGGGAACAATCGGTAAGCTGCCCACGGTCGGTGCGTCCTTGAATGGGCCAGCTTTCTACGGCCACCTCAGCGCACGGAATAACCTCCTTGTGCACACAAGATTGCTTGGTCTGCCCGCGGAGGAGGCCGATCGGGCTCTTGCTGTGGTTGGGCTGGTGGACGTCGGTGGCAAGAAAGCCAAGAGTTTTTCCACCGGAATGAAAGCTAGGTTGGCCCTAGGACAAGCGATTCTCGGCGACCCCGAAGTGCTCGTACTTGATGAGCCGCAAAATGGCCTTGACCCGCAAGGAATTAGTGAGCTGCGTGAGCTGCTGCGTGACTGGGCTGCGCGAGGCGGCACGGTTCTAGTTAGTTCTCACCAACTTGGGGAAGTACTTCATCTCGCAGATGACATTTCTGTGCTTGCACAAGGTGAAATCGTTTATTCGGGGCCTCTGCGTGATTTGGCTCCGGAAGGAAACTTGGAAGAAGAGTTCTTCCGCCTCACCGCAGGGGGACGCAATGTTTAGGCGTCAGCTTCATACCGAGCTGTTGCGCGCTCGCGGTACTTCGTTGGTGTGGTTGCCTTTGATAGCCGTGCCTTTGGTCCTTCTGACATATAACCTTTCTCGCCTTGCATCTCCTGCCACCGATGCGACGGGCGTACTCATGTGGCAATCAATGTATGTCACCGGGATGGCGGCTCCACTTGTTGCAATGTTTGCTGCAGCTGCGGAGGCACGGGAGAAGCGTGCTCGGTTTGGCGGGACGCATATGCGTTTGGCGGGGCTTCCGAAGGTGCAAAGGACGCGATTCTTGAATGCCGAAAGGTTGGCCCGCCTCCTCGTTGTCCTCCTCAGCATCGCTGTATTTCATGTAATTAATTTCGGCGGAAGTTGGTTGGCCGTCTATTCGCGCGAGAATAGCTCACGCATTCTCGCTGTCGGTGTGCTGTGCTTTGTCGGCTCGATTGGTATTGCTGGATTGGCAGCAGCAGTAGCACGCCTGACCAACTTGGTAGTGACACTCGTAGTGTTTGTTATCTGGCAACTATTCTTTGCTCTAAATCCCGTCGTGGAAGCCGACAATTGGTGGATGTGCCCGCCAGCATGGCCGGTGCGAGCTGTATTGCCGATTATGGGCATTCACCGAAACTCCGTTCCACTTGAGCCGGGTGCGTCTTTGGCAGCTGAGAAACCATGGAACGCATTAGCTTTGTGCGTTCTTCTTGCTCTGGTGGGAATTGCAGCAGCGCTCTGGGCACCAGATAGCTGGCACCCACGGCTAGTCCGACGCTCGAAAGCGACAGCAAACGAACCTGGGGTGGGGTGGAAGCCCGCTGTGGTTACAAGGGATTGTGCACAACGGCCACGGCCATTTTTAGCGCTTTGCTTTGCGGCTACGGCACCAGCGCTAGTGGCCTGCATGGTCCTTAGCGCAACGCTGCTGGTATTTACCGCTTTGCTGTACCCGGCCTCTTATGTCCATGGCCTGTTCGTGTTCGGCATTTTGCCCATCGGATCGGGGCTTGCACCCGTGCTGGGATGGGCTGCACTGCGCGATAGTTGGCCGTTGATGTTGCTCGAATATCGAGGGTGCCGAAGCACCTTGATCTACTGGTTAATCAGCGTGGTCGCTGTAATGTCAGCATGCAGCTTGCTTGCTGGGCTCATTGCTGGCGGTGCGCTTGGCGATGAGCTTCGCCGCCTCGTGCTCAGCATCGCAGTGGGCACCATTATCGCTTTGGCAAGCTTGCTATTAAATGCCCGATTCGGGAGCACGTTCACGCTTGCTCTGAGCATCGTGTTTGCGATCATTTCGCTTACGTTGGGCGGAGATGTCCTAGCGAATACTCCATTGTGGACTGTAGCCTTTAGCGCTTGGCCGGAGACGGTCACGAATATCGGCCGAATGACAGTAGCGATACCCGTGATTGTGGTAGCGCTCGCATCCCTTTGTTTCTGCTGGCAGAAGAAGGCTCCCATGGTCGGGAGCTCGGATTCTTAACTCGCGAGTGACTTCGTCCAGGAAGTCCACCAGAACTTCGGCTCAATGCCCAGCTTCGCGTTGATGGCGAGCATGCGCTCGTTGCTCAGCGCGTTGTAGGTGGTGACACGCTTTAAGCGTGGGTAGCGGGCAGCGGCTTCGCCCCAGAGCGCCTGCTTGACCAGCATGCCCCAGCCACGGCCACGGGCGCGGCGGTGGGTGATGGTCAGCTCTTGCTTGGCTACTTCGGGGTGTGAGGGATCGAGGAGCAGCACGGAGAGGGCGGCGATGCCTTCTTCATCGATGAGAACCGCATTGGCCGTGACCGTCTTGGAGCGAGCATGGTGCTTTGCGGCTTCCTGCAGCATTTCTTCGGTCCACTCGCGCTCGATGGGGCCTTCGGCGGTGGGGACGTCGAGGTCAGCAATTGAGAGGATCTCAAGGAAAGAGTCGGTGTGGTCCGAGAGGTGCTCGGGCAGGAGGTGGCCCTCGAAGTACTCGGCGCGCAGGCCTGCAGGCAGCTGCGCTGGCTCGGCTTTGGCGAGTTCAAGCTGGCAAGCCTGCTCCACGATGCCGAGTACAAAGCCGTGGCCTGTGAAAGCGGCGGCGCGGGGGTCGTCGTCAAGCCCGCCTATAGCAAAGTCAACATCCAATGTAATGGTGGTGCGGCCGTGCTGTGCCATGAGCTCCGCGGCCGCATCCAAGAGCGCATCGAGAACTTCTTCGCTGTAGTCATCGACGAAGATGGGGGCCAAATAGGCCAGCGTGGTCTCACCCGTCAGCGGCATGTTTACTCGCAGGAACCCGCGCGCACCGAGGTCGGTCTCATCCTCCTGGGCGCGCAGCTGGCCTTCCTGCTCGCAGGCGGCGAGCAGGAAGGAAAGGCGCTGGGAACTTGGACGCAAACTATTGAGCAAGCTGTCCATGGACTCGCAGAAATCATCGTTGCCTGCGAGGTATTTAAGCAATGCGCTGTCCGCCTCGTGGCATACGCGCAGCGCTAGGGAAGGGGAATCGTTGGTTTCCAAGTGGGGTGGGGCTATCTGAATGACGTGCATGGCAGCTTCTGCTTTCGGCGAGTGTTTTCCATTTAATTGTGATTTAGATTTCTTGAGCAGTAAAAGCCCATTGTAGGAAATTTTCGGTTACCTCTGAGGGCTAAAAGTTGCAGCGCGGACTATTAAAAACTGGCATGCTTGAAGGCATGACTCAAGGAAAGCTTATTCTTCTTCGACACGGACAATCCCAGTGGAACGAATCCAACCAGTTCACCGGTTGGGTCGACGTGGACCTCACCGCAAAGGGCGAGGCAGAAGCAAAGCGCGGCGGCGAGCTGCTGAAGGAAAAGGGCCTGCTGCCGGAGGTTCTCTACACCTCACTGCTGCGCCGTGCTATCCGCACCGCAAACATTGCGCTTAACGCGGCAGACCGTCACTGGATCCCGGTCGTGCGCGATTGGCGCCTCAACGAGCGCCACTACGGCGCTCTGCAGGGCCTGAACAAGGCAGAGACTAAGGACAAGTACGGCGAAGAGCAGTTCATGGCATGGCGCCGTTCCTACGGCACCCCGCCGCCAGAGCTGGAAGATTCCTCCGAGTACTCCCAGAGCGCCGACCCGCGCTACGGGGACCTGGAGCAGGTCCCGCGCACCGAATGCCTGAAGGACGTCGTCGAGCGCCTCGTTCCGTACTTCGAGGAGGAGATCCTCCCACGCGCCAAGAAGGGCGAGGTCGTTCTCATCGCCGCACACGGCAACTCCCTGCGTGCGCTGGTCAAGCACCTGGACAACATCTCTGACGAAGACATCGCTGGCCTGAATATTCCTACGGGCATTCCGCTGGTCTACGAGATTGCGGAAGACGGCAGCGTCCAGAACCCAGGCGGCACCTACCTGGATCCGGAAGCTGCTGCTGCCGGCGCCGCAGCGGTTGCGGCGCAGGGCGGCAAGTAAGAGCTTTTGAAGTACTGCGTACAATTCCCCGGGGGTCTATACTCCCTGGGGATTGTTTTGTTTTAACTGGTAATAGATACGTGGAATTACTTTTAGCTTTTCTAGCCGGCGTGGTGGTTTGCGCCTTCGCTCTACCGGTGATCTCTTGGGTGCGCGGGCGCATCGAGCGTTTCCGCAAATCTAATGATGCTGATTCCAACAGAGTCACTACCGTGAGCCAGGTTTTGCACTTGGCTATCCAAGGCGCGCCGACAGGCATCACGGTTCTCTCGCGCTCGAAGGAGGTCATCCTTTCTAATCCTTCAGCCCATGAGATGTCTTTGGTCCATGATCGCACTGTTAATCCGGATATCTGGAAGGTCGCGGAGGAGGTCTTCGCGGACAAGGAAACGCGCTCGCTTGACCTTTCCATTCCGAAGCGCCGTACCGGTAACCGAGTGACTCAGGTGCTGGCGGTGGTTAAGCCGCTGACGCTTAACGACGACCGCTTCGTCATCGTCTACGGCACCGACGAATCGGAGTCTGTGCGCATGGAAGCCGCTCGCCGCGACTTTGTGGCGAATGTCTCCCACGAGCTTAAGACCCCTGTCGGCGGCATCGCATTGCTGGCGGAGGCTCTGCTCAATGACCCGGCTGACGTTGAAACCGTGGAATACTTCGGTGGCAAACTACAAAAAGAAGCCAACCGCATGGCGGATATGGTCAACGAGCTGATCGCGCTTTCCAAGCTTCAAGGTGCGGAGGCGCTGCCGGAGATGGAGCCGCTAAATCTTGATGAATTGGTGGATGAAGCAATCTCCCGCAATCAGCTGGCAGCCGATTCACATCAGAATGAACTTACCCGCGGCAAGCCGGTGGGAGTGCAGGTCAAGGGCGATAAGGCGCTGCTTATCACCGCTATTTCCAACCTCATCTCCAATGCAATCCATTACTCGCCGGATGAGATGCCGGTGTCGGTGACCCTCAAGATCGTCGGTACCGATATCGTGCTCGTGCGCGTGACTGACCGCGGAATCGGTATCGCCCCGGAGGACCAAAAGCGAGTCTTCGAGCGCTTCTTCCGCGTGGATAAAGCTCGCTCGCGCCAGACCGGTGGCACGGGTCTGGGACTGGCTATCGTTAAGCACGTTGTGGCCAACCACGGTGGCAACATCAAGCTGTGGTCGCGGCCGGGCACGGGCTCGACCTTCACGATCGAGCTACCTATTTACAAAGACGAAACTGCAGCGGATAACGTAGAGAATCAGGATAATGAAGTAGATGGTGCCGTCAGCTCAGCTGCGCCTGGGCTTCCTCGTGCCGTCGCTCGCGTAGCCGCACGTCGAAAGGACAAAGCACAATGACCAACATCCTCATCGTTGAAGATGAAGAGTCGCTGGCCGATCCACTAGCGTTCCTTCTGCGCAAGGAGGGCTTTGACGTCATCCTCGCACCGGATGGTCCGACCGCCCTCGAGGAGTTTGCGAAGAACTCCGTCGACATCGTTCTTCTGGATCTCATGCTGCCGGGAATGTCCGGCACCGATGTGTGCAAGCAGCTGCGTTCGACGTCCTCGGTTCCAGTCATCATGGTCACGGCGCGTGACTCGGAGATTGATAAGGTCGTCGGCCTCGAGCTGGGTGCGGACGATTATGTGACCAAGCCTTATTCTTCCCGTGAGCTGATTGCGCGTATTCGCGCGGTTCTGCGCCGCGGCCAAGACTCTGCTTCTGAGGCTCCGCAGGAGGAGTTCGACGAGCAGATTCTTGAGGGCGGTCGCGTACGCATGGACGTTGAGCGTCACACCGTCACTGTCGACGGCGAGGCAGTCTCGATGCCGCTGAAGGAATTCGACCTGCTGGAGTACCTGCTGCGTAATGCAGGACGCGTTCTTACCCGCGGCCAGCTGATTGATCGTATTTGGGGCGCTGACTATGTGGGCGATACCAAGACCCTAGACGTGCACGTCAAGCGCCTGCGCTCGAAGATCGAGGCGGAGCCTTCCCGCCCGCAGCACCTGGTGACGGTGCGCGGTCTGGGCTACAAGTTCGATCTTTAATAGGCGCCTTAGTAAGCGTTGGCCTTCACGCTGGCCGGGTGCCGCGTGAGGTTAACGCCAGCCTTGGCTGCTTCGGCTCGTGCGGAGCAGTGAGCAGCCAGGATTTCGTAGCATTCCTCGCCCATAAGGGCAATGAGCTCGGTTTTCTGAGAGAGCCACATGGGGTCCGGCGAGGTATGGCAGGCCGCATCAGCGGAGCAATACCAATCGAAGTCTTCTCCGCCGTCGCCCCAACCGCGGCGATCGTATTCGCCGATGGTGGTGCGCAGAATTTCCTGGCCGTCTGGGCGCTCTTCATATTCCTCATGGCGGCGCAGCGGCAGCTGCCAGCACACTTCCGGCTTGACCACGGTCAGCTCTTCGCCTTCTGCCATTGCCCACTGATGCAGTGCGCAGCCCGCGCCGGTGGCCCAACCCGCGCGGTTGGCAAAGATGCAGGCGCCATCGACGATAGGCGTTTTAAGTGCTGGCTCTGGTTCCCCGTCGTCCCCGTCGAGCTCGTCCCATACGAGCCAGGGTTCTAGCTCGGTGGGGTCTTCGGCGGAAAGGTATTTATCTACCCCAGCTGGGCGTAGCTGCCAGTACTTGTCTGGCATGCGCTCGACGGCGTCGTAAAGCTGCTCCCGATCCGTTTCATCAGCCATGTACGCGCCATGGACGCAACATCCGACGTCGGGTTGGCTGGCATCGATGCCGTGGCAAGCCGCGGTGCCGAACTGACACGTGTAGTGCGATTCGACCCACGTGAGATCGATTGAAAAGACATGGTGGGGGTCCGCCGGATTGGTGAATTCGAACCATTCCCGTGGGAAATCGGGTGCCTCCTCGCGGCCTGCAAGGATCGAGGAGGCAGCGGGGGAAGAGCTGGGAAAACCGAGATAAACCGTGTGAGAATCTGGGTTATTTTTTGAGCTAGATTTCGGGCGATTCACACCTAACCACGGTAGACCTACTACTCTAGGAGTGTGCGATTAGGTGTATTAGACGTCGGAAGCAACACTGTTCACCTCGTTGCGGTTGACGCCGCTACGGGTGGACGCCCGACTCCGATGAGCGATTGGAAGACTCCGCTGCGTCTTGTGGAGCAGTTGGATAAGGACGGCAACATCCACGAAAAAGGCTTGAAGAAGCTGATTTCGGCGGTTGCTGAAGCAAACGAGCTGGGGCAAAAGTTGGGCTGTCATGAGTTCATTGCTTTTGCTACCTCGGCAGTGCGTTCTGCCCCGAACTCTGAGTACGTGCTTGATCAGGTGGAAAAGCAGACGGGTGTACGTCTGGAGATCCTCTCTGGCGAGGAAGAAGCACGTCTGACGTTCCTGGCCGTGCGCCGCTGGTACGGCTGGTCTGCAGGTCGCATCACCAACTTGGACATCGGCGGTGGCTCGTTGGAGCTTTCCACCGGTACTGATGAGCATCCCGACTTGGCATTTTCTCTGGACCTGGGCGCGGGCCGCTTGACCCACAATTGGTTCGACACCGATCCGCCTGAGAAGGCCAAGGTCAATATGCTCCGCGACTACATTGATGCGGAATTGGTACCAGTGACCGATCAGATGCGTGCAATGGGTACCGCGGGGCTTGCTGTGGGTACCTCAAAAACCTTCCGTACGCTGGCGCGACTTACCGGTGCCGCACCGTCTTCTGCGGGCCCTTATGTAAAGCGTATGCTGACCGCACCGGGCCTTCGTCAGCTCATCTCATTCATCTCCCGCATGACCGCAGCAGACAGAGCAGACCTCGAAGGGGTAAGTTCTAACCGATCGCATCAAATCGTCGCTGGCGCATTGGTGGCTGAGGCAAGCATGCGTGCCTTGGGTATCGAGAAGCTGGAGATCTGCCCTTGGGCACTCCGCGAAGGCGTAATTCTGCGACGAACCGATAAGGGACTGGAATAGGAAATAAACGTGGCTGACGAAAAACAGTTGACAGTAGCGGAGCTCCTCGCCCGTAACTCGAAGGAGCGCGCTGGTGCTGATTCTGAGGGCGGTTCACGCCGTCGCCGCCGCCGTAGTTTGGAAGACGGTGGCGTCTCGGTTGCCGAGCTCACCGGCAACCTGGAAAAAGTAAAGGCAACTCCGGCCGAGTCGAAGCACTCGAATGTCTCCATCGACGAAACCGCTCCAGTCATCCCTGCCCCAAAGCAGGAGCAGGATGAAAAGCAGGCCGCGGACAAGGCTTCCCAGCCTTCTACCGATGACACCCGCGTTATCAAGCGCGTAACGGACAAGCCTGAGGCAAAGCAGGACGCTGAAGATGCTAAGCCTGCGCAGGCTGATTCCAAGGACGACAGCAAGGCTCCTAAGGCTGCTGCGGCAACCACTGCGGCTGCTGGTACCACTGCGGCGGGCGCTGGCGCGGAAATGGGCAACAGCGTTCCGGTAAAGGCGCAGGAGAAGGACTTGCTTGAGACTGAGTCTGATGCGGATTACGAGGAAGATGATGAGAAGCTCAATCCGTTCTCTGTTTTGCTGCTTGCTCTCGTAGGAATCGTGCTCGGCGCAATCGTCTTCAAGGGCTTCGAGATTCTCTGGGATAGCTTCTCCCGCTCCATCGTTGCCATCTTGGCCGTTGCTGTAACCGCTCTCATGGTTGCTCTGGTGCACGTGCTGCGTACCAATCGTGATGGCGCCTCGATGGCGCTGGCTGCCTTCGTTGGTCTCGTACTGACCTTCGGCCCGCTGCTCATCGTTATGTAGGCGAAAATTCATCGCACCTTATAAAGCGCACCGCTTAGCTCTTAAAGCAGGCGGTGCGCTTTTGTATATCGACAGCGAGGAGACTAAGCCCAAGGTGTAAAGGAGCGGGTAACAAGGTGGCCTGGCCGCAGGCTTTCTGGCACTGTGGTTGGCATGGCAAAAATTGCAGTACTTGGTGGAGGACAAATCGGTGAGGCCCTCGTTTCGGGCCTCGTGAACGCTGGCTATGACGGTGCGGACATCGTCGTGACTAACCGCAGCGAGGATCGTCGCGCGCATATGGAAAAGACCTACGGCGTTAAGACCTTGAGCGATAACAGGGCGGCTGTGAAGGATGCAGACTTCGTCTTTGGCTGCGTGAAGCCTTATGCCATTGAAGAGGTCTTCGCAGAAGCAGAGATTCCTACAAGCGCTGTCGCAGTGTCCCTGGCTGCTGGCATCCAGTTAGAAAAGCTGGAGGCCGCTGCCGGTGACGGAGTGCCGGTTGTGCGCGTTATGCCGAATACGCCGATGTTGGTGGGCAAGGGCATGAGCACGGCTACCGCGGGCACCCACGTCAGTGAGGAGCAATTCGACGGCGTTGTGGAGCTTCTGGGTGCCGTCGGTGAAGTAGCAGTCGTTG
The DNA here is from genome assembly GCF_001808545.1 of Corynebacterium sp. HMSC077D03. Classification (NCBI taxonomy): domain Bacteria; kingdom Bacillati; phylum Actinomycetota; class Actinomycetes; order Mycobacteriales; family Corynebacteriaceae; genus Corynebacterium; species Corynebacterium sp. HMSC077D03. The sequence goes on along the minus strand of NZ_KV793688.1, from coordinate 269,170 downwards.
CTGAAAAGGACATCGATGCAGCCGCAGCGTTGGCGGGTTCCGCGCCGGCTTATTTCTTCCTTGTTGTTGAGGCGCTTGTCGACGCCGGCGTGCAGCTGGGTCTTACCCGTGACGTTGCGACGAAGCTGGCCACCCAGACGGCTTCTGGTGCCGGTGCCATGCTCGTCGAGTCCGGCCGTGAGCCGCTCGCGTTGCGTGCTGGCGTTACCTCCCCAGGCGGCACGACTGCGGCAGCAGTGCGCGAGTTGGAGGAGTCCGGCTTGCGTGGCGCGTTCTACCGCGCGGCAGAAGCATGCGCACAGCGTGCCAAGGAGCTTGGCTAAAGGCTTCCTAGCAGCACGGGTGTCCCCAATGTGGACCAAAAATCAGAGCGGCCGATCCTCGTGTGACACCAGTTGCGCGGGGAGTTTGGCGAGAGCTGGGGGACACCTGGGAAAAAATTTGGCTCTTGGGTCGCATTAGTCACAGGTTTCACGATAGGCTGGTACGAGCACGTGCGTGAATGTCCTGTGGGAGGGGAAGCCTACAGCGCGTCACGGGCTGAAGGGTTAGATAAACTATGGCTAATGAAGATAAGGGAACCTTTTTGACCATCGCCGAGGTCGCAGAAATCATGCGAGTCTCCAAGATGACTGTCTACCGTTTGGTTCACGCAGGCGAAATGCCGGCAGTTCGCGTTGGACGCTCTTTCCGCGTTCACGAGTCTGCGGTTAACGAGTACCTCGAGGCTTCCGTTTACGGAGCTTAAAATACTCGCGCCTTCGACAGTGTCCACCTCTGCTGACCAGCTTGGTCTGCGGTGGTGGGCACTGTCTTTTTTGGTACGTAGGCCCCGACTGGGTAAGATAGTCACCATTCGTGCCAGCGGTCCTGCGTCTTCCACGCCTTGTTCGCAAAGCGTGGGGTTGCTGAGAAGTGCACCTTAGCGGCCATTTCCAGGCTGTGGCTGGCAGGTTTAGTACGTACTGATCTCGAAAGTGAGGAAACCTACTATGGGTTCTGTCATCAAGAAGCGCCGTAAGCGCATGTCCAAGAAGAAGCACCGCAAGATGCTGCGCCGCACCCGCGTTCAGCGTCGTAAGCTTGGCAAGTAAACATTTAGGCCTCGGTTTCCCGAAAGGGAGCCGGGGCCTTTTTGTCGCAAAGGCGCTACTTTCTTATCCAGCGCCAGCCGCCATAAGAGAAGGCTGCGGTGGCCAGGGCAGGAAGGCCGTAGGCGCGCACGGCTTTGCGCACAGACCGGTAGTCGCGGATGAGCCAGCCGTTGTCTTCGGCGACGTCGCGTAGCTTGGAGTCGGGGTTAATCGCTACGGCGGTGCCAACCATCGACAACATTGGTACGTCGTTGACGGAGTCCGAGTAGGCGGTGCAGCGCTCTAGGTCGAGGCCTTCAATGGTGGCCAGTGCCGCGACGGCATGGGTCTTGCCAGGGCCGTGCAGGATATCACCCAGCAGGCGGCCGGTGAACTTGCCGTCTTTTACCTCAGGCACGGTGCCGAGCGCACCAGTGAAGCCAAAACGCTTTGCCAGCACCTGGGCCAGCTGTACCGGGGTCGCGGTTACTAGCCAGACCTGCTGGCCCGCGGCCACGTGCAGCTGCGCCAGCTGATTGGTTCCCGGATATGCACGGCGGGCCAGGGAAGCATCGACGATTTCCTCGCACAGTGCCACCATGTCTTCTACCGAGCGGCCTTTGACAAAGTCCAAGGCCTGCACGCGGCCAGCGGCGACATCGTCGGCATTTTCACTGCCCGAGACGCGGTACTTCAACTGCTTCCACGCAATGGGCAGGATTTCCCGGAGCTTGAAGTAGCGCTTGCGGTAGAGCCCAAAGGCGAAAGCAACCAGGGAAGAGCCCTGAATCAGCGTGTTGTCCACGTCGAAGAAGGCCGCGGCCCCGGCGTCTTGTGGGACATCCGGATCCGGCTGGGTGATCTTCTTCGCGCCGGCGGACTCAAAAGAACCCTGCACGGAATCCACGCCCGAGTGATAGGACTCTAGGTCGAGGCCGAAAATGCTATCCACCGCAGCGCGTGCAGCAGCCTCACCAGCGGTCTTTTGTGCGTCGTCGTCAAGCGGCGCTAATGCTTGGTTCTCAAGAAAATTGCGTAGATTTCCCCGGCTGGCGGTCCAATTCGCGAGGAAGTCGCGGGGAGAATCGGGCATTCCGGGTGGGGTGGGGGACGCAGAGGACACGGGTACGCATGCAGCTTTCGACGGGGAGGCGGACTATCGTGTCCATAGTAAACCTTTCGACCAATGGCGTCTTTTTATAAAGCGCCAAAGTCAGGAGCAAATAGGGATATGTCGCGCCGTGTCGTAGAGTTGATGGTTCGTACTACCTGCGGTTCTTGCGCTAGGGTACGGGAGCAAATTGCCCCAGTAGTAGAAGCCGCCGGAGCGGATTTTTATATCCGCAACGTTGATGAAGACCAAGAATTGGCAATGGAATACGGCGACCGTGTGCCCGTTGTAGTCATTGACGGAGAAGAGTTCTCCTGCTGGGAAGTAGACAACGAAGAGCTCGCAGCCGAGCTTGCGGCTAGCCCTAATTAGTCCTAATTAGCCCCTAATTAGCACAGCCTTAGTTCGGCAAAAGCCGGATAAACTATTAGGCTTTTGGTTGATTTATGTCAATCAAAGGGTTGATCTGAAAGTGGAGGATTGTGCATGAGTGTGCTCGTCGTGGGCATGTCCCACCAGTCGGCACCAGTAGCGCTGCTGGAGAAACTAAGCATGGATGACGCGGTGCAAAACACCGCTTGCGGGGAGCTGGTTTCTGCACAATCTCTTTCCGAGGCCATGATCATCTCCACGTGTAACCGAATGGAGGTCTACACGGTCACCAATTCCTTCCACACCGGTGTCCAGGACGTGGTGCACGTGCTGGCTGAGGTTTCCGGGGTTCCGGAGGAGGACCTGCGCCGCTACCTGTACGTGCGCTACGCCGATGCCGCGGCCGAGCACCTGATGACGGTGACCTCCGGTCTTGATTCCATGGTCATGGGCGAGCAACAAATCATCGGCCAGGTGCGTGCGGCTTATCAATCGGCCTCGGACCAGGGCACGGTCGGCGCACGACTGCACGCTTTGGCGCAGTCCGCACTGCACACCGGTAAGCGCGTGCACACTGAGACCAACATCGACGAGGCCGGTTCCTCGATGGTTTCCTTTGCCTTTGACCAGGCGCTACAGCGCATGGGGCAGGAGAACCTGCAGGGCCAGCGCGTGCTTATCCTGGGCGCGGGCGCCATGGCTTCTTTGGCCGCCACCCACGCGGGACGATTAGGCGCCCAGCTGGTCATCGCTAACCGCACCCGCGAGCGCGCCGAGCGCCTTGCCTCCCATGCGCATGAGGCGGGCGTGCGCGCTGAGGTCATTGACTTTGGCGAGCGTGCCCAGGCTTTAGGACAGGTAGACATGGCGATTTCTGCCACCGGCGCGCAGAACTTCACCATTACTGAAAGCGACGTCGCCAAGCACGGCGCACAAGGCAAGGCCCTGATGCTCGTCGACCTTTCCCTGCCGCGTGACATCGATGATGCCGCGGCGGACATCGATAACGTTGATCTGGTTAACATCGAGCGCCTGAGCCGCTCGCTCAACGCCGCTGACACCGACATCGCTGCAGGAACGAGCCCGCACGCGCAGGCTCGCCGCATCGTCAACGAGGAGCTTGAATCCTATGCTTCCGCACAGCGCGTGCGCGACGTCGTTCCCGCAGTATCCGCTTTGCGACGCCGCGCTGCCGACCTCGTCGAATGCGAAGTCGCCCGCCTGAACCAAAAGCACCCGGAACTGGATGAAAAGCAGATGGATGATGTCTCCCGTGCCCTCAAACGCGTGGTGGACAAGCTACTGCACGAGCCGACGGTGCGAGCTAAGCAGTTGGCTGCTAACTCCGGATCGGTCAGCCATGAAAGGGCGCTGCAGGAGCTGTTCGGTCTGCAGTTAGAAGGCAGCGGCGTCTCCGTAGACGTCGAGGATCTGCCAGCCTTGAGCGAAGTCAAAAAGAGCCAAGAACAAAGCACTAATTAGAGGAAACTTTTAAAAATATGTTCAAGATCGGTACCCGCGGTTCCAAGCTCGCTACGACGCAGTCCGGCCACGTGCGCGATTGGCTGGCGGCCAAGGGCTTTGCGTCTGAGCTCCACATCGTCACCACTCACGGTGACGTCAACATGGCGCCGGTCGAGCGCATCGGTGTGGGCGTATTTACCCAGGCGCTGCGCGAGGCGCTGTATGCCGGCGAATGCGATATCGCGGTGCACTCCTTCAAGGATCTGCCCACGGCAGCGGACGAACGCTTCCTCCTCGTCGTCCCGGAACGGCAAGACGTGCGCGAGGCGCTCGTGGCGCGCGATGGACTTACCTTGGCGCAGCTGCCGGAGGGCGCGCGCGTGGGTACCTCGGCGCCGCGGCGCATCAGCCAGCTCAAGGCGGTGCGCCCGGACCTGGACATCCAGCCGTTGCGCGGCAACATCGATACCCGCATGGGCAAGGTAACCTCCGGCGAGCTTGATGCCGTGGTGCTGGCCTATGCCGGGTTGGTGCGCGCCGATTATCAGGACCGTGCCACCGAGGTTTTCTCGCCTGCAGACTTCATGCCGGCCCCGGCGCAGGGCGCGCTGGCCATCGAGGCTGTCAAGGATTCTGCGGCTGCCTGTGCCATCGAAACCCTCATTGATGAGGAAGCAACTGCGGCCGCACTGGGCGAGCGCACCGTGCTCTCCCGCTTAGAGGCCGGCTGCACCGCTCCGGTAGCAGCTACCTCCGAGGTGGACGGCGATAAGCTCACCGTTCGTGGCGGCGTATTCGCGCTTGACGGCTCTCGCCAACTTCTGGCCACCGCTTCCGGTTCCCTGAACGATGCTGCGGCACTGGGCAGCGCTGTATCTGAGGAGCTTTTCTCCCGTGGCGCAGCCGAGCTGCTGGGTAACTAATTTTTTGTTTAGGCCTTGATAATTTAAGGTGTATCTAGCACACAATCATTGGCCTCCAATGATTCGGCCCCCCTTAATTTGATCCCAGGACTTCTGGCCTGGGATTTTGGCCGTTAATACGCTGTGAAGAACACCGCCCGCTGGTCGCAGGGTTTTCGCCGCGCACGATCATGTCCGTGCGTGGTGCCTGAGGCCCAAACGTAGAAAAGAACCTTATGAGCAACGCTGTGCCGGACACTCAGTCTGAACTGGGAAAAGTCGTTTTTGTAGGCGCCGGCCCAGGCAATCCTGACCTGTTGACCGTCCGCGCCCGCGAGGTTCTCGAGGCGAACGCAATCGCAATCGTCGATGAAGAGGTTTCCTCCGGAATCCGCGACGTCGTCGCGCGCGCAGTTCCCGTACCGCAGGAGCTTCTCGACGCCGCGGAAGAAGAGTACGCGCGCATCTGTGCGGAGGCCAAGGAGGCTGGCGCGCGCCGCAAGCCGCCGCGTCCTGCTCCGCCAACGGCAGCGGTATTTTATGCGCCGCAATCTGAAGACATCGTGGCGCAACTGCGCGAAGGCTTGGTAGAAGCCGATGGACTTGACGTCATCCGCCTAGTCAGCGGTAATCCGCTCAATCGCGAGTCCATCAAGGAAGAAATCTCGGCCGTGGCCGCCGAAGGCCTGGAGTTCCAGGTAGTACCCGGCATGTCCCTGCCTTCTACCGTTCCTTCCTTCGCTGGTCTGGCTTTGGGCGCTACTTATACCGAGGCGGATATTACTGAAGGCGCTGATTGGGATGCGCTGGCAAGCGCTACCCAGCCGCTGGTACTGCAGGCAACCGCCGCCGACCTTTCGGTGATCTCCCGGGAGCTCATCGAGCGCGGCATGTCTGCGGACATTGAGGCTTACGTGACTGTTCACGGCACCACCCGTCTGCAGCGCACGCATGAGACCACCTTGGGAACTTTGGGCAAGCTCGACGCCGAGTTGCCCGGCGACCTCGTGGTGACCTTGGGGCGCAGCTTTGACGATCGTTCCAAGTACTCCTGGTGGGAGAATCGTCCGCTCTATGGCTGGCGGGTGCTGGTGCCACGCACCAAGGAGCAGGCAGCTGCCATGTCCGCGCGCTTGGCCGGCTATGGCGCCATCCCGCAGTCTGTGCCGACTATCTCGGTGGAGCCGCCTCGCAACCCGGCGCAGATGGATCGCGCTATCAAGGGCATCGTGGAAGGCCGCTACAAATGGATCGTGTTTACCTCCGTGAATGCGGTTTCTGCAGTGTGGAACAAGATTGCGGAGCTGGGCCTGGATGCCCGCGACTTCGCCGGCGTTCACTTGGCCGCCGTTGGCACCAAGACCGCCGATGCCATCCGCGCCAAGGGCATGGTCCCGGAGCTGCTGCCGAATAAGCGCAAGCAAAACGCTGAGGGCTTGGTCGAGGTCTTCCCGAACTATGTCGAAGACATCGACGCTGTGGGCCGTGTGCTTTTGCCGCGGGCGGACATTGCGGGCGATGCCCTGGTTACCGGCCTGGAGGAGCTGGGCTGGGACGTTGATGACGTCGTGGCTTATCGCACCGTGCGCGCCGCCCCTCCTTCGGCGGAGATCCGCGACATGATCAAGTCCGGCGGCTTCGACGCCGTGGCCTTTACCTCGGGCTCTACCGTGCGCAACCTAGTCGGCATCGCCGGCAAGCCGCACGCGCGCACCATCATCGCCTGCATCGGCCCTTCCACGAAGGCCGCCGCCGAAGAGCTGGGCCTGCGCGTCGACGTGGTCCCGGAGGTTGCTGAGGTGCCAGCGCTTATCGACGCCCTGGCTGAACACGTTGCCGCCCTGCGCGCTGCGGGCAACCTGCCGGCACCGCGGAAGAAGCGCCGCTCGCGTAAGAAGGCGACCAAGTCTGCTTAAGTCTGCCGCATCCGTCTGGCAGCGGGGCAAGGTTAGTCTGCAACTAAAGTATGAGTAGACTGGCGAGGCAAAGAAAAAGACCTCTAGGGAGAAATATTCATGAGCCTTGTTCGCCGTCCCCGCCGCCTGCGCCAGTCTGCTGCTTTCCGCGAATTGGTCGCGGAGACTTCCGTGCAACCTGCGGATCTGATCCTGCCGATGTTCATCATGGACGGCATCGATAAGCCGCAGGAAATTACTTCCATGCCGGGCGTCTATCAGCACACGCTCGATTCCCTCAAGCGCGCTGCCCATGAAGCACTCGATGCGGGCGTTAAGTGCGTTGACCTCTTTGGCGTTCCGCGGGAGGAAGACAAGGATGCCACCGGCTCCGTTGCCTGGGATCCGGAGGGCATCTTGAACCGCGGTATTGCGGAGCTGCGCCAGGAGTTCGGCGATGACCTTATCGTTATGGCAGATACTTGCCTGGATGAGTTCACTTCGCACGGCCACTGCGGCATGCTCGATGAATCCGGACGCGTACTTAACGATAAGACCGTCAGCCTGTACCAAGACATGGCTCGCTCGCAGGCTCGCGCGGGTGTTCACATGGTTAGCCCTTCCGGCATGATGGATGGCCAGATTGCCGCCATCCGTGAGGCGCTTGACGAAGCCGGCCATGAAGACGTCGCCATCATGGCTTATTCCGCAAAATACGCGTCTGCCTTCTTTGGCCCGTTCCGCGATGCCGTGGGCTCCTCCCTAGAAGGAGATCGCCGCACCTACCAGCAGGATCCGCGCAACTTCCGCGAGTCCCTTTTGGAGATCGACTTGGACATTGAGGAAGGTGCTGACTTCGTCATGGTCAAGCCGGGCCTGCCATACCTCGATGTGCTGGCCGCTGCGGCTGAGCGCTCTAGCGTGCCGGTTGCGGTTTACCAGGTTTCTGGTGAGTACGCGATGATTAAGGCCGCTGCGCAAAATGGCTGGATTGATGGAGAGGCCGTTATGCTGGAGTCCTTGACCGCATTCAAGCGCGCCGGTGCGGATCAGATCCTTACTTACTTCGCCACCGACGCCGCTCGTTTGCTGAAGTAGCCGCTTCTTTCTTTCCGCGGCCACTGGCCAATTTTTCGCGAATATACAGTACATAAGGAATTTTGTGACACTTCCGGCTTCCCCTCAGCCCCCTCAGAATCAGCAGCCTCCACAGCCGCAGCAGGCTCCGAAGGAGCGAACGGAGACTCAAAACCCGCAGCATGCGCCGCAGCACCGTGGGGCGCCGCAGACAGGTAATGCCAAGCCGCCGCAGGCTCCGAAGGAGCGCACGGAGGCCGTAAACCTCATGCTGAAGCTGTGGGCGGGCACGCTGGCTTTGGAGGTCATTCACCAGATTTTGAACCTGGTGATGACGTTGCTGAATCGCTCGGTGCTTTTTGCCCAGGCACGCCAGACGGCGGAGGAAGCCGCGCAGGACTCTGGTCAGAAGGTCTCTGATTCCTTGATTGAGGTAATCGGCTATGGCTCGGTGGCATTTTCCTCCGTGCTCTCGCTGGTTATCATCGTCGTTCTCGCAGTGATGCTGCACTTACTCAATAAGGGCGGCAAAGCCGCGGCAACCGGACGCCGCCTGTGGTTCGCGTTCTCCCTCTTCTTTGCCTTCCGCACGCTCCTCGTCTTCCTCGCCACGCCCGCGGGCAATGAGGCGCCGGACTGGCTGATTGCCGGCGATGGCATCAACCAAATCCTGGTTGGTGTCGGAGCAGTAATGGGCCTTATCTTCTCGCTTAAGGAAGAGACGCTGGATTACACCGGCGAGCTGGAGCAGATGCGCAAGCTGGAGCAAGAGCTGGCGCAGGAACGCCGCGAGAAGGAACGCGAGCGCCGCGAACAGGAGCGCAAAGAGCTGATGGAAAAGCAGCAACAGCAAAAGCAGGATGCGAAGGCTGGCAAGGATGAGCAGGAGCCGCGCCGATGACAAGCATGTTCCCTGGCCAGGGAAGTGGCCAGCCTAAGGGCGACCCATCGCGCCCAGGTCCGGTGGACTACAACCGCGCTGGCCGCAAGCAGGCTGGAAGCAAGCAGTCCGAAGTAGACACCGCGGGTGCCGGCGGCGCGCCGAAGTCGCTGCGCTTTGCCTACTGGGTGCTCGTGATTGCGGCGATCATCATGCTGGTTTCCGGCATGATTGGCATGTTCGGTGACTCTGGCGCGGAAGAAGTCGCTGCCTCAAAGCAGGTTGCTGATTATTTGTCCCGCAACCGCAACTTCGTGGCTATTTCTAACATCGTGTGTGCGCTCGTGATGGCGCTGTGCGCGCCGCAACTGCCGCATGGCTCCAAGTGGTCGCGTCGGATCATCACCATCGCGATTGCCTTTAGCTTGTTTGTCAACATTGCCGCCATGGCCTTGGGCGTGGGCGGGCTCGGCCTAGTGGCCATCCCGGTTGTGCTGGCCGTGGCGTTGTTGTTGCTCTATCGCCCGGATTCGAACCAGTTTATGCGCGAGCGTAATCCGCGCTTCTAGCTCGCGGGCCTGTCCAAGGCAGAGCTAACTAGATTTAAATCCAACTTTTGATTCATAATGAAGACCATGTCACGAACTAGAAACGCCCCTCTCATCGATGCCGCCGCTGGCCGCACGCCGTCCCGTCCGCCCGTGTGGTTCATGCGTCAAGCAGGGCGTTCCCTGCCGGAATACCGCAAGGTTCGGGAGGGCATCGACATGCTCGACTCGTGCTTCATGCCGGAGCTGCTCGCTGAGATCACCCTGCAGCCGGTGCGCCGCCACGACGTTGATGCCGCGATTTTGTTCAGCGATATCGTCGTGCCGCTCAAGGCCGCTGGCGTCGGCGTGGACATCGTGCCTGGCCGCGGGCCAGTGATGGAACAGCCAGTGCGCACCAAAGAGGACGTCGCCAAGCTGCCCATCCTGGACACTGATGTTCCGCAGGTTCGCGATGGCATCGCCATCATCTTGGATGAGCTGACCGAGACCCAGGCGCTTATCGGTTTCGTCGGCGCCCCATTTACCTTGGCCAGCTACCTGGTGGAGGGTGGTCCTTCCAAGAACCACGAGAAGACAAAGGCCCTTATGCATGCGGAGCCGCAGACCTGGCACGCACTGATGGAGCGCCTGACGCCGACCATCATCAACTTCCTGCAACTGCAGATGGAAGCGGGCATCGATGCGATGCAGCTTTTTGATTCCTGGGCGGGCTACCTCAATGAGCGCGACTACCGCGAGTTCGTGCTTCCTTATTCCACGGAGATTTTGAAGGCCGCGGAAGGCCGCATCCCGCGCATCCACTTCGGCGTGGGAACGGGCGAGCTGCTCGGCGCGATGTCGGAGGCTGGCAGTGAGGTCATGGGCGTGGATTACCGCGTGCCCATGGATGCCGCTGCAGGCCGTGTTAACGCCAGCGTGTTGCAGGGCAACCTGGATCCGGCGCTGCTTTTTGCTGGCGACGACGCCATTCGCAGCGCGGTGCGCACCATCAAGGGCGAGGTCGCGGCAGCCCAAGCAGCCGGCGACATCGATACGCATATCTGGAATCTTGGCCACGGAGTTTTGCCAACCACAGGGGCGGAGGCTGTTACCCGCGCCGTCTCTATCATTCACGAGGAGGGCTAATGAAGATCGCGATTATTGGTGCTGGCTTGGCAGGCCTTACAGCAGCGTGGGAGATTGCTTCCCATGACTCTGGGCACAAGGTGGACGTGTATGAGGCTGAGGGCCGCATCGGCGGCAAGCTTTACACGGTTCCGTTTAATGACGGCCCAACAGACATGGGCGCTGAGGCTTTCTTAGCCCGCAACGAAGAGGTAGTGGAATTTTTCACCAAGCTGGGCTTGGCGGATTCCTTTGTTTCTCCTTCGGGTCTATCCCCGCTGGTCTACGTCGATTCCAAGCTGCAGTCCCTGCCTTCCGGCGGCATGATGGGCATCCCGTCCTCGTCTGAGTCCATCGCTCCGCTGGTCTCTGCGGAGACCGCGCGCCGTATCGACAACGAAGAGCCTTTCGAGTGGAAAATCGGTGGCGATGTTTCGGTGGGCAAGCTGGTCCGTCAGCAGTTTGGTGACGACGTGGTGGACCACGTGGTCTCCGCCCTTCTGGGTGGCGTCTATTCCTGCACTGCGGATGACTTGGGCCTGCGCGCCACGATCCCGGCGCTGGCCGCTAGCTTGGATAAGCTCGCAGCTGATGGCCCGGTCAAGCTTTCCGACGCCGTCCGCGCAATGGAGCAGGCACGCCCACGCACCCCGGGCAAGGGGGCGCCTTTCCAGACTTTCCGCGGCGGCTACGCTGAGGTTTACGAGGCGCTCGCGGAAAAGTCCGGCGCCGATATTCACCTCGATTCCTTTATCTCCGGCGTGACCCGTGAGTCCGAGGGCTTCCGCGTCAAGGGCGCACCGAACGAGGCCGGCCTTTATGACCGCGTGCTTTTTGCCACCCCGGCGCCCACTACCGCGCGTCTTCTGCCGGCTCTTTCTCCTGCGGCTTCTGCCGCGCTGAAGAAGGTCAAACTGGCCGGTTCTGTGGTCGTCGGCTTCAAGTTCGATTCCGATACCGATCCGAACGGCAACCGCCTGCCGGATAACACCGGCATTTTGGTGGGCACGGATCAAGAGGACGTACACGCTAAAGCGTTTACGCTGTCTTCGCGCAAGTGGCCGCACCTGGCTGAACGCGGCGGCGCGCTGGTGCGTGCTTCCTTCGGCCGTTTCGGCGACGACGCCCTCGTCCGCGCGGAGGAAGACGATCTGGTTGATTACGCCTTGGACGATCTTCAGCACATCACCGGCTTCGATGGCCGCGCCGCCGGCGTTTCCGAGATCTTCACCCAACGCTGGTTCGGCGGCATCCCGCGCTACGACGAGACCCACCTGGACACAGTCGCTGCAGCGCACGCCGCGCTTGCCGACGTCCCCGGCATCGAGGCCACCGGCGCCTGGTCCGGCGGTGTGGGCGTGCCAGCCGTTGTGGCAGATGCACGCGGTGCCGTTGAGCGGCTGCTCGCGTAGTAGAGCAGCCAAGCTCTCACACGCACACAATCGGTACGATGCGGCGGCATGACTCACGTACTTATGGTTCTAAGTGGTGCCCGTGTCTGGACTCTTAAAGACGGCACGGAGCACCCCCACCGGCTTCTGGGCAGAGGAGTTCATCGCTCCTTATGACATCTTTACTGAGGCCGGATATGACATCACCGTGGCGACCCCGCGCGGGGTCAAGCCAGTAGTTGATGAAATCTCTTTGAGCATCTCCGGCGGAACCGATCCGCTTTCGGCCAAGAAGCTGAAGTCTCGCCTTGCGGAGCTCTCCGATGTCCTGGAGAACCCGGCTGACCTCCATGACCAGAACGAGGAAGATTATGACCTCGTGTTCTATCCCGGCGGCCATGGCCCGATGGAGGATGAGCTGGTGGCGCGAGGCTTGGACTACGACAAGGGCCTGCTGCCATTTCCCTCGCACGTCGTGGTAGATGGCAATCTCTACACCGGTCAGAACCCGCAATCTTCCAAGAAGCTTGCGAAGACCTTGGTCGACGCGCTCGCGGATTAGGCCATCGTTCCCGCGAATTAGGCCAGTGCCGGTAGGGCGCAGAGGACAACTGTCACTAGCAGGATGAAGGCCATGAATGCCTTCGCCTGCCAAGTGGCGAAGTTGAAGGTAACGCCCACGCCGAAGCGCTTGTCCACGAGGACTGCTGGGTCGTCGGGGTTGTAGTAGAACATTCCCCACTTGTAGTGCTCGTCGTTATCTGGCGATTCCTTGCCCTCGTCAGGGAAGCTGACACCACGCAGGGCGTCGTCAAGCTGGCTCGCCCGGAGAGCGATGAGGACCAAGAGCGCGATGACTCCGAGGATGCTGCAGAGGAGCAGGCCGTAGAATCCTACGGGCAGCCAGTCACTGAATTCGGGGAGCGGACCGGCGATTTGGTCAATAGTGAGGGGGACGCACATAGCCAGCAACAGCAGGCCGATGCCTTCGTTAGAAGCTGCCAGGATTGCATCGTTGCGCAGCTGACCTTTGATGGAGCGGTCGTTGCGGGAGTGCGACGGGAAGGCGGCCATTGCCCAGAAAATTACGGCAAAGAGTGCGATTAATCCGAGGGATACAAAAGTTCCTATAAAGACGCTCGGGACGGACTTGTCGCTCCAGGCGTCGGGCTGCAAGCCGGCACCCCAGTGCGTTGGGATGGTTTCTGGGATGTTGTCCCAGCGCATCGCAACAACGATTGCGCCGACAGCGGTGACGAGTAAGGAGCCGAGCACGCTAATCCATGGAAAGCGCACAGTGGTCTTGAGACCTGCGAGTTGCGATTCCGTAAAGCTGGTGCGAGTGATGCGTGCGGAAATCGCTGTTTCTACCTCGTCGTACCACTTGCCAGCGGCCTTTGCATCGATGATGCGGCGACGTGCCGTGACGTAGCTAAACATGGCGCCGACTACCACGATGAGCGAGGAGAAAGCGGCGACGATAGGCCACTTCCATGCGGCAAGGGTGAGCAGAGTAGTGAGGATGCCGCAGATCCAGACCTTGGTGCGGTAGGAACGCAGTGCGGCTTGAACTTGTGGGTCTTGGCGCTTGTCCTGCGGCACGCTCACACCAAGCGGCAGGGAAGCGATGGCGGGGATGGTGGCGATGGTCCAAGTGACGGCGAGGGTCATGGCCGCCATGAGGAGGGCGAAAATCATGGCAAATCCTTCAAAATTGCGTCGAGGTGGGAACGGATTTCGGAATCGTTGAAGCCCTGTGCGCGGGCTAGCAAGGCTGCGCGCTGAAGGCCCTCAACGAGTTGTTGGTTTTGTGCGTCGGTGCGGGCTCCAGGGCGAACCACCGTGCCGGAGCGCCCAGCGGTTTCGGCTAGGCCTTCGGCGACGAGCTTGTCATAAGCCTTCTTGACGGTGGCGGGATTAATGCCGAAGTCTGCGGCGACGCGTCGTACTGGATCGAGCTTGTCGCCGTCTCGTAGTTCGCCATGTGCGATGGCAGAAACGATGGCGTCGTGAAGCTGCGTAAAAAGCGGGACACCTGATTCTGGATTGAGGGTGAGGAACATGCCGACCCCCTTTCTGTGTTGGTTCAACTAATACAACGTTGTATTAGTGACTATAGCACAGATTGTGTTACTTGTAGCGATACAAAGCGATTAGAGTTCTACAGTGCGGTTAATCGAAAGACGCGAACAAAAATCTTCGTCGTGGCTCACTAAGATGAATGCACCTCGATAGGCAGAGAGCACATCTACCAGCCAGTCAACAGTGGGGATGTCGAGGTTATTCGTAGGTTCGTCTAGAAGGAGGAATTTAGGTGCTGGAGAAGAAAGCAAGACTCTCGCACATTCGGCACGAAAGCGCTCGCCTCCTGAAAGCTGCCCGAGCGGGGCATGAACGCTATCGTTTTGGAACAACAACTTAGCTAGCTGATTGCGGAGGAACTGCGGATCTTCGTTTGGATTGGCTGCGGTTACCAATTCCCACATACTCAAGTGTTCTGGAAGCGTGATGCGCTGACGCAAGTAGCCACAGGCTAGTGCGTAGTCGACGTCGCCGTTTGCCACGCGGTTGAGGAACGTTGTCTTTCCGGAACCGTTGGGACCTGCGAGTCGGACGCGCTCTGGGCCTACGATGCTGAGTAGCTCACTGCGGAGAACTTGGGTTGCGTTAGGCAGTTGAGTGTTCGGAAGCTCGATATGGACGGCAGAATCGTCGCGTAGCCGCAGCTGAGCTTTGTTGTACTCCTGCTGTGCGCTTGCCACTGATTGGGCTGCTTCGTGCGAGCGCTTGGCAGCTGTGTTTTGAGAGCGATTCTTGTCCAGGCCCAATGCGATAGGAGGCTTGCGTTTGGAAGCCGCGTACTTCTTTCCGCGACGCTCATCCCGGGCTAGCCGCGTTTGCATTGCTGACCGCTGGCGGACTTCTTTGCGTAAGGCGGCCTTGGCCTGGTGGACGTCGGCAAGCGCGGTGTCCTGTTCGTGGTCAATAGCCTCCTCATAGGAGGCGTAGTTCCCAGTAAACATGCGTAATGAGCCGTGGTAGAGCTCGGCGATGCAATCTGCGTGATTAAGTAGATCGCGGTCGTGTGAAATGACCAAAACCTGGGCCGGCGAGTCAGCGATCAAACTAAGGAGAAGTTCCTTGGACTGCGCATCAAGGTTGTTTGTAGGCTCATCCAAAATGATCACGTCAGGTTCGGAGAAAAAGAGCGCAGTAAGCGCGACAGTAACGGCCTCGCCGCCCGATAGGCTACCGATTGTGCGATCCAAGGAAATGGGCAATTCCGACGCCGCGAGCGCAGCACTGATTTTTTCCTTGAGGTCCCAACGCTCGCCCACGACCTCGACGAGCTCGTCGGTGTAGTGTCCCGCTTCGATTTGCTCGATGGCCTCCAATACTTCACGGGCGTGGAATACGTCGGCAACAGTATCGGAGACTTTCAGGCCTAAGTCTTGGTCGAGGTACCCGACGCTAGGGGCACTGACGGTACCTGAGGTTGGTTCGAGTATCCCGGCCAGCACCTTGGCCAGCGTTGATTTGCCCGAGCCGTTGGTGCCAACGAGTCCGGTGAACTGAGCGCTAAAAGTCCCATTGAGATTCGCGAAACAGGGTTTACCGTCAGGCCACACCATGGTGAGGTCAGCGAAAGAAATAGGCATGGATCGATCCGCCTTCGAGTCAGAGGTGTTGATGTGAGCTTCGAATTAAGAGCGGATCTTCATGGCAAGGAAGGTTAGCAGCGTGCGTGCGTGGTGTCCATAGTTTGTGAGGAAATGGAATTACAAGAAAAGTGCCACTGCCACTACTGCGAGGCCTTTCCAACCGCGGCTTAAGTAGCCCACCACTTCAGGGGAAAAGGAAGCACCGAAACCGCCCGTATCGACCATGCTCATTTGCGTCACGCGGGCAGGGCGGGACCTGGTGTAGCCGGCCCACGCCAGGCCTACCGCGATGACTGCAAGTGCAGCAAGTGAAAGCTGCCACACGATGGCAACAAAGACCGTTCCTATAATCGCTGTGCCTATCGCAGCGCTCATAGGAAGACCCCACTCTGCCCAAGGCCCTTCCACGATTCGCCCAAAGGAACCTGCGCGGCTTACGGCCGCACCCACCATGGACCAAGCGGTGGCAAATGCAAGAATGCCCAGCGAACCCAGGTGCGGTGCGAACCCGAGGCTCAAACCAGCAACTGCCAGTGCGCCGACGCCGATGTACCAACGCCTGCCTAGACGGCGCGCGAAAAGACCAGCTAAAGAAGCGGACGAACCGATCTGCGGTTTCAACCACATGCTTTGGCTGGCTAGGGCGTCGGAGCTGACCTCAGAGTCGAGCAGGTTCACACCTGAACTGCTCACCTGGCGGGAACGGCCAGCAGCGAGCAGTGACGCAACGGTGAAGGAACGCCAGCCCACGGCCATGCGTAATGCTGGCGCTGCCAGTGCGAATAGAGGAGATGCGCCGAGGGACACGCAAAGCAGCAACACGAGTGCAGTGACCCCGAGCAGCTGCAGAACTGAAATTGAATCCATGCCCCGCAGGCGTCCTTGTGGGCGGAGGTGGTAAACCCACCGAGGGCCTGACATCCCACGCAGCGGGAACAGCGCCTCCAGAAGCGCAATCAGCGCCAGCAATCCCAGGATGCCGCCCGTTGTCTGTAGAGGAGCAACGTCGGTGCGAATTACGACGAAAGGCAAATAGTCGGCGGCGTATTGCCATACGCCAAAAAGTACGCCTAGGAGACATCCAAACATGGTGATCGCTCCAACGACGTCACCGAACTTCGACAGGGCCCGTGTCATGCCAGTACGAGAGTTGGTGTCAGGCATCATAGCTCCACCAACTCATCGCACGCATCGGTGACGGTAGGCGAGTGGGACGCCACGATGATGCAGCGACCTTCTTTCGCCAGGTGGCGCAGTTCGCTGCTGAGGAATTGCGTCCACTCGGCGTCGAGGTGGCGCTCGGGTTCGTCGATAAGCAGCACTTGCGCGGGCTGGTAGAGCTGGATGGCCAGGAAAACGCGCTGGCGCTGGCCCGCGGACAAACGCGTGGCGGGGTGAGGTAGGAGCTCCTCAAGCGCCCACAATTCGATGATTTCAGCGAAGTCAACGCCAGTGGTCCGGGCGATGAGATCGATGTGCTCGCCCACGGTGAGGTCCGGTAGGAAGATTGGGTCGGCCACGGTGAGCACCGCGCTTGCCGACGCCCTCGTTCCCACCTCCTTCCCATCAACACGGACGGTGCCCTCGAGAGCCGCGAGCTCGCCACCGAGAGTGGCGAGCAGCGTCGACTTGCCTGAGCCGTTAGCTCCCTTGAGGCCGTACATGCGGCCCGGGGCAAACTCGCGGGCAAGATGGCCGAGGGCTGTGGTATGTCCGTAAGTGGCATCGATGTTCAGCATGCGGCAAGGCTATCAATTCTGCTGCTTGCAGGCTTTCAAGACCTTGGTTTTGGTACCTTGAGCTGCTAAAATTTAGCGTCAAACAGCTATTTTGGGGGAGAAAAAGAATGGTTACTCCACAGCCCGCTAATGAGTTCATAGACACCGAAATTGATAAACCGAGGGATAACAAGTTGGCCTTGGGAGACGCAGCAATGCGTTTGGCCGGCCATGACGTTAGTGACCCGAAAGTTCGTGACTTGGCCCGCCGCGTAGCCGCTGGCACGGTGTCTGCTGAGGACGCAATAGCCCAAGTTCGCCGGACGGCATTTAAGTAAGCAGGGGAAAATGAGCGGGGGTTGGAAAGATTACTTCATTCCAGGAACAACGGTTCTGAAGAATCTATTGGGGGCAACTGATGCTGAGGAGCTCCGATTACTCGAAGAAAAACTGGTATTCCTGCGAATCTCGGAATTACAGCATGAGCCCCTAGAGGGGAATTTTGATTATCAGCATTTCAAAGCCATCCATCGCCACCTTTTCCAGGATGTTTATGAATGGGCGGGGCAGGAGCGTACGGCTCCTACTGACCAGTTCATGGTGAAGGCCGGTCATGCTTATTACCCAGCGGGTCCAGAGCTGACCAAGGCCGCGAACAAGATTTTTGCTGGTCTTGCCCGCGATAACCTGTTGTGCGATATGACTCTTGAGGAGTTCGTCCCGAAGCTGGCGGAAGTGTGGGGTGAACTCAACGTTGTGCACAGCTTCCGCGAGGGAAACACCCGCACGCAGACCGTCTTTTTCGCGTTCCTTGTGGATAATGCTGGGTTTGCCTTGGACGTGGAGCGCCTAGCCGTTGATAGTGAACTGCGTGAGCGGTTCATCGCTGCACGTTTTCATAGCCAGGACACAGGCGATAACGCGCAGCTGGCGCGGGTGCTGCGCGAAATCGTCGGCAACCGCTAGCTCGTGCTAGCCCTTGTTGCGGAATACAAAGATAGAAGAGAAGTCCTGGTCGCCGTGGCCCATGGACTGCTGTTCCTCAAAGCGTTCGATGGCGGCGTGCACTGCTGGCAGCGGCTTAGAAGAAGTAGCCTCTATGAGCTTGGCGTCCTTGCACAGGGCGTCGACAGTGAAGTCGCCCGGAGTGGTGTTGCGCTCACCCGTGATGAACGGGCCCTTCATGTTCTTCATGAACGCGAGGCCGGTGATATCGAGCATTTCGAGGATGACCTCGGAATCAAGGCCCTCGGATTCGCCAAGCTGCAGTGCCTCTAGCAGTCCCTCGGCCGTTACGGCCAGGGCGAGGTTGGCCAGCAGCTTGCCTAGGGCGGCGGTAGCTGCGGACTCGACGCCGATCAGCTTGTTCTCACCGGCCCATGGCTCGACGATATCCATGGCGAGCTCGCGACGGTCGTCGTCAGGCGTGCCCACATAGACGCCCAACTCGCCGTTTCGGGCTGGGCCCAGGGAACCCACGACCGGTGCGTGAACGTAGGAATCCACGGCAGCGGCAAACTCGCGGGCGGCCTCCGGGGAAACGGTGGTGGTGTCAATCCAGGTAACGTCGGCGGGGATCAGCGCGGGCTCGATGATGCGCTCGCGAATATCATCAGGACCAAACAAGGAAGTGATGATGACCTCAGCGTTTGTCACCGCCTCTTCAGGGGTATCTGCCAAGCTGGCGCCTTCTTCGACGAGAGGCTGCGCGCGCTCAGCGGTGCGGTTCCACACCGTAACCTCGTGAGATTTAAGCAGGTGGCGGGCAAGCTCGCTGCCCATTCGGCCGGTTCCAAGGAATGCGATTTTCATGGAAACCAGTGTGCCATTTTTGTTTGCGGGCGCGCAGTCAACTTCGGTGTGCCACCGGAAGAGCGCCGTGGTTCGTATCCCGTCGGTACCGCCCACACCGTGTGGGCTGGCGATAATCATCGGCGGCATCGTAGGCCTGAAAACGGTGGCCTAGGGCAGCGGGATGTAGATTTCCTCCGGGCGTGGAAGTGGTGGCGGCTTCGGGATTTGATCGATTCCCTGTTGTACCTCCGGCGGAATCGGAACCTTTGTGGGAATCCGCGGCGGCGCTGGTGGCGGCGGTGGCGGTGGCATATGAAATTCCGGCAGCTTTGGCAGGCCTGGAACTGGTGCGGGTGCTGGACGCCGTGGTGGCGGAGCCGGCGCAGGTGCGTGGATAGTTACCGTATCGGGTGAATGCGGCGGTGCTTCTGGTGGCGGGGCCAGTTGGCTTTCTTGCGGAGCTTGCTCAGGTGCGGGCGCCTTCGGTGTTTCTTTCGGCTTTGGTTCGTGTTTGCTGGATGACTCTTGCGCGGAATCTAGCGCTAAGCGTGTGGCCGGTTGTGGCGCGGAGCCCTGGGCCCAAGGCGTGGTGCTTTCTGAGGTTTGCGTTTCCAGCGGTTTCATATCTTGAGCTGGAACCATGGTGACTTCTTTGCTTGCACAGGATGCACAAAATACAGCGCTAAGGCCGATAGCGCAGAAGAAAATGCGTGAGCGCATGATGAAAATTTCCCCCTTTTAAAATCACCGCCATGAGTGTTGGTTGCAAGCTGCATGAGCAGCCGGTGTGCAGCGCGCTTTGTTGTTCCCCCGGCGCTGCGATCGTGGCGATGGCAGTAGCTTAACGGCAATTAGAAACCGGTGCAGGGTAAGTAGCGCGTGGAGTAGATGGAGTGGATACAATTCGGCGAAGTGCTCTGGGCGCGGTGGCGCGTTTGGCCACTCCAACTTTTGTATAGGGACAAAGCAGTTACAATGTTGGCTATGCCTAATACGAGTCAGCAGCCAGTTTCCCAGTCCACCCAGTGGTTCGAGCGCGCATCCAAGGTCACCCCAGGTGGCGTGAACTCCCCGGTCCGTGCCTTCGGTTCGGTCGGCGGCCAAGCCCGCGTTATCGCGCGCGGCGAAGCTTCCCGCCTGTGGGACGTCGACGGCAACGAGTACGTTGACCTTGTTAGCTCCTATGGTCCGATGATCCACGGCAACGCCCACCCGGCAATCGTGGAGGCTGTGCAGAAGGCAGCGGTCGATGGCCTTTCCTTTGGCGCGCCGACCGAGGCGGAAACCCTGCTGGCAGAGCGAATTGTGGAGCGCACCGCAGTAGAGCAGGTGCGTCTGGTCAACTCCGGCACTGAGGCAACCATGTCCGCCGTGCGCTTGGCCCGTGGCTTCACCGGTCGCGCAAAGGTGTTGAAGTTTGATGGCTGCTACCACGGCCACGTCGACGCGCTGTTGGCGTCGGCAGGCTCCGGCGTTGCTACCTTCGCCCTTCCGGATTCCCCGGGCGTTACCGGCGCAACCGCTGCCGATACCATCGTTGTGCCTTATAACGATCTGGATGCTGTCCGTGAGGCTTTTGCCGCACACCCAGGTGAGATCGCCTGCATCATTGCTGAGGCAGCCGCGGGCAACATGGGCACCGTGGCTCCCGATGAGGGCTTCAATGCGGCGTTGAAGGAAATCGCGCATGCCGACGGCGCGCTGCTCATCTTGGATGAGGTCATGACTGGTTTTCGTACCTCCCACAAGGGCTGGTTCGGCGTCGACGGCGTCGCTGGTGACTTGGTCACCTTCGGCAAGGTTGTCTCCGGTGGTCTGCCAGCTGCTGCTTTCGGTGGCCGCGCGGATGTTATGGCTTACCTGGCACCGGCTGGTCCGGTCTACCAGGCAGGTACTTTGTCCGGTAACCCAGTTGCGATGGCTTCTGGTCTGAAGTCCCTGGAGCTTGCCGACGAAGAGCTGTACCCGCGCCTTGGCGCAAACGCTGACCGCCTAACCGGTCTTATCTCTGCAGCATTGGATAAGGAAGGCGTGGCGCACAACATTCAGCGCGCTTCCTCGATGTTCTCCATCCGCTTCGCTGAGGGACGCGGCCGCAACTTCGACGACATGAAGGCTGCTGATACCTGGCGCTTTGCTCCGTTCTTCCACGCTCTTCTGGAAGGCGGCGTCTACGTTCCGCCATCAGCTTTTGAGACCTGGTTTGTCTCCGATGCGCTGACCGACAATGATTTTGAGGTAATCGAAAAGGCGCTCGCGCCCGCAGCAAAGGCTGCCGCAGCAACCCAGCGCGCTTAAAGCTCATTTAAAGAAGAGCGAAAGGAACTTCTATGTCGACGACTATCGTCCACCTGGTCCGCCACGGTGAGGTGTACAACCCGGAAAAGATCCTCTACGGACGCATCCCGGGCTACCACCTTTCCTCCCGCGGCCACTCCATGGCGGCGCGCACTGCGGAGTCCTTCCGCGGCCACGACGTGACCTACCTGGTGGCTTCGCCGCTGCAGCGCACACAGGAAACTGCGCAGCCTATCTCCAAGGTCACCGGCCTTGACGTTGAGATCGACAAGTCCGTCATCGAATCCGGTAACCGTTTTGAGGGCCTGCGCACCAAGGGCTGGAATTCCCAGCTATGGAACCCACAGCGTTGGCCGCTGCTGCGCAACCCGATGCAGCCTTCCTGGGGCGAACCTTTTGAGGAGATCGCTGCCCGCATGGTCAATGCAGTCGAGCGCGCACGCGATAAGGCAGAAGGCCACGAGGCCATCATCGTCTCCCACCAGCTGCCCATCGTCATGGTCCAGCGCACCGCACTGGGCAAGCGCCTTGCCCACGCACCATGGGACCGCGAGTGCGACCTTGCCTCGGTGACCTCGCTCGTCTTCCAAGACGACCAACTCATCGACATCTTCTACTCCTCCCCGGCGCAGGATATTTAAGGCAGAGCCCGTGAAACACAAACTTTTGCCTGTAGTCGCCTCGTTGATGGTTGTCGCTTCGGCTATCACTGCGTGCGGTCAAGACGCAGATAAAGCACAAAATGCAGTGGCGAGTGGCGGCACCTTTGAATTCTTTGCTCCAGGCGGAGAAAAAGTAATCAAATATGCGCCCGAAGAGCGCAAACCGTTGAAGTCCTTCACAGGAGAGAATTTGCGCCACGATGGCCAGACCATTTCTCTGGATGATTTCTCTGACCAGATCGTCGTACTGAACTCTTGGGGACAATGGTGTGCTCCTTGTCGCTCCGAATCGGATGACTTACAAAACATCCATGCCGAGCTGACCAAACGCGGTACGGGTACAGTTCTGGGAATTAATGTCCGCGACTTCAACCCGGAAATTTCCCGTGATTTTTTGGGAGATAACGGGCTGGAGTATCCGTCCATCTACGATCCGCCTTTCAAGACGGCTGCGGCTCTTGGCGGCGTACCGACCTCTGTCGTGCCAACCACCATCGTGCTCGATAAGCAGCATCGACCAGCCGCCGTATTTCTGCGCGAGATCACCGACAAGGATGTTCTCGAAGTCGTAGATTCGCTGGAAAAAGAGTAGTTTCCACTGCTAGACAACTTATTTAGAATTGCGCGAGGTTTCATGGACTTTACGGATGCGGCGCTCAACGTCGAATCGGTCATCACTAGTGGTCCTTTCGCCCTAGGTTTTCTCCTCGCCATGGCCGCTGGTTTGGTCAGCTTTGCCAGTCCGTGCGTGGTCCCGCTCGTTCCCGGCTATATCTCCTACCTGGCCAGTGTGGTTGGCGGTGAGGTTAGTTATGACGCGGAGTATGGCATCGGCGTCGGCAAGCGCAAGCAATGGGCCGTAGTACTTGCCGCGGCGCTGTTTGTGCTGGGCTTTACCGTGGTATTCGTACTGGCGACGGTCTCTGTTTTCGGTGCGATTTCCGCGCTGACGCTCAACGCTGATGTGCTCATGCGGATAGGCGGCATCATCACCATCCTCATGGGCGTTGTGTTCATGGGCGTGGTGCCGGTGCTGCAAAAGGACACCCGCATGGCGCCGCGGCGCTGGACCACGTGGTTGGGTGCGCCGCTGCTTGGTGGCGTCTTTGCTCTTGGTTGGACGCCGTGTCTGGGGCCTACGCTCGGGGCGATTATCTCTGTCTCCGTTGGCACTGAAGGCATGACCGCAGTGCGCGGAACCTTCCTTATCATCGGCTATTGCTTGGGTCTGGGGCTGCCTTTCCTGCTCGTTGCGCTGGGCTCAGCCCGTGCCATGCGCACTATCTCTTGGATGCGGCAACACTCTCGCACCATCCAGATCATCGGTGGTATCGCCATGATTCTGGTGGGCCTCGCACTGGCTACCGGCTTGTGGGGCAACTTCATCAGCTTCATCCGCCAGTGGACGTTTGAATACGGCGCGACCCTAATTTAAGAGGATAAGAAGGCATATGAAACTTATCGTTCGCTATCTGCGCAAGGCATGGCATTGGCTGACCAGCATGCGCACCGCACTGGCGTTGCTGTTCTTGCTCGCCCTGGCGGCCATCCCGGGCTCGCTGCTGCCGCAGCGCGATCTCAACGAGGCTAACGTCAAGGACTTCATCAGCTCGCACGGCAAGGTCGCAGAAATCTACGACAAACTGCAGCTTTTCGACGTCTTTTCTTCCATCTGGTTCCAGGCCATCTTCATGCTGCTGATGGTCTCCCTCGTGGGCTGCATCATCCCGCGTTCTTGGGAGCACTACAAAGCCTGGAAGACCCCGCCTACCCGTGCTCCGAAGTACCTGGAAAAGATGCCGCTTCACGCCGAAGGTCATTCGGAGCATTCGCCGGAGGAAATCAAAGCTCGAGTAACCAAGCTGCTGAAGAAGTGGCGCGTTGCTGAATCAGGCCCGGAAGAAGACCGCCAGGGGCAGCAGTCTTTCTCCGCTGAGCGCGGCTATGCCCGCGAGCTGTGCAACCTGATTTTCCATATTGCCTTGGTGGCCATCTTGGTCACCGTTGCCGCCGGCCGCCTGTCTAACTACGAGGGCCAAGTCATCGTGGTCACCGAGTCCGGTTCCCAGGACGGGGAGACCAAACTGGATCAGTCCACCGAGTTCTGCAATACCTCGACCTCGAACTATGACTCCTTCCGCGCTGGCTCGCTTTTCGACGGCACGGGCCTGCACCCGTTCTGCTTCGTAGCCCACGACTTCACCGCGGATTACCTGGATAACGGCCAGGCGGAGATGTTTAGATCGAACGTTTCTTATGCGGAAGGCGATGACATTTACTCCGACCCTTCCACCTGGCAGGATTACGCGCTCAGCGTCAACCACCCGCTGCGCCTTTCCCATAACCGCGTCTACTTGCAGGGCCACGGCTACGCGCCGACCGTGACGGTGGAGTGGCCAAACGGCGAGAAGCGTACCCAGACCATCCAGTTCCGCCCCGATGACATGGTTCGCTTCCTTTCCTCTGGCGTCATGCGCTTCGACCCGCCGGCTGGCATGTACCCGGATCTCTTTGAGCGTCGCCAGAATCAGCTCGCCATCCAGGGCCTTTTCGCGCCGACCGCACAGTGGTCCGGGGAGAACGGTCAGCTGCTGACCTCCGCGTACCCAGGGCTTACGGATCCTGCCTTGGCAATCGATATCTACCGCGGCGATGCCGGCCTCGATACCGGCACTGCGCAGTCCATCTTCGATCTGGATTCCTCCCTGGTGCACTCGGGTCAGCTGCAGAAGATTGACCGCGTGAATCTCTCGCAGAACGAATCCGTGACGCTGGACGATGGCACGAAGGTCACCTTCAACGGTGCCTCCCAGTATGCGAATTACCAGATTTCTTATGACCCGTTCCAGAAGTGGGTCTTGGTCTCGGCCCTTTTGATGCTCGTCTCCTTGGTCGGTTCGCTAGTTATCAAGCGCCGCCGCGTGTGGGTGCGCATTAGCCCGGCCGCGGATGGAGGAACCGACATCCAGATGGCGGGTCTTGCCCGCACCGACCGCGCCGGTTGGTCCGAGGAGTTCTACGCGCTCTATCGCGAGCTTTTGGAACTGCCTGACCCGGACGAAGTAGAAGAGGATGAGATCTGGGTGGATGATTAATCCATCCGACTAAAGTTTGATGTCGCCTGCATGCGGGAGTATCGTATGCAGGTACTATTTGGAGCAAAGCGCAAGGTTTTCAATGCTTATCGATCAGAATCTGTCGAATTTTTCCGACATCGCCGTCCAAACGGCCTTCGTTATCTACGCCATCGCGCTGTTTCTCTCGCTCGCGTACTACGGCCGCATGCAGTCGGTCATCGATGCCCGCCGCGCAGCTGCAGCAGATCGCGCGCAGTCCAAGCAGAAGGTAGTGGCAGGCGGCAGCCCCTACGCACCAGGCGAGGATGACGCTGCGCTTGCCGACGCCGCCGTCGCCGACACCACTCCAGTCAAAGACCCCAGCGTCCTCGAGGAAAAGGCTGACAAGCTCGGCGGCATGACGCAGATGCTGCTGTGGCTGGGCATTGTGCTCCACGTCGTGGCAATCGTGCTGCGTGGCCTAGCCACACACCGCTTCCCGTTTGGCAACCTGTATGAGTACGTGCTGATGGTGACCGCTGGCGTGCTCATCGTGTCCAACATCGCGATGCAGCGCAAGGAATGGCGCACGATGTGGCCGTGGATCCTCACTCCGATTCTGGCGCTGATGTTCTACGGTTCCACCAAGCTGTATGCGGAATCCGCTCCGGTTGTCCCGGCGCTGCAGTCGCACTGGCTGCCAATCCACGTCACTGTGGTTTCCCTCGGTGCTTCCATCAGCGTGGTTTCCGGTATCGCGTCTTTGCTGACTATGTTGCGTGTCTGGCAGCCGAAGGGCGCTGAGCGTAGTTTCGCTGGAGTTGTGGCAAAACCGCTGCCTTCGGCGAAGAAGCTGGATCAGCTTGCTTACCGCCTCGGCATCATCGCACTGCCGACCTTGGGCCTGGGTATCGTCCTCGGCGCCATCTGGGCGGAATCCGCATGGGGCCGCTTCTGGGGCTGGGACCCGAAGGAAACCGTCTCCTTCGCTACCTGGATTCTTTATGCGGCTTACCTCCACGCGCGTGCGACGCCGTCCTGGCGTAAGTTCTCGCCGTGGATCAACATTGCCGCGACCTCCTTGATGGTCTTCAACCTGTTCTTCATCAACATGGTTGTTTCCGGTCTGCACTCTTACGCGGGGTTGAACTAGTGCCTGATACGCATAAGCCAAGAAATAAGCAAGGAAAGCCAGCAGGCGATAACCCGCAGCTGCTCGCCATCGGCGCGGAGTTCGCTGCTCGCCGTCGCGAGCTCGGTATCCTGCAGCAGCAACTGGCCGATGCCGCAGGCGTATCTCGCTCCACTTTGCACACCATCGAGCACGGCGGCAGCGGTGTGCGCTGGGAGAAGGTCACCGCGGTCGCGGAGGCCCTCGGCCTTGAGATGAGCTTCCAGCCGCGCGCTTAGCGGCGTAGCTTTCCATCACTTTCTTCATGGTCCCATTGCTTGGGTCCCTTTGTGGGGCAATGGGACCATGAAGCGCGTTTCAGGGTTGCCGTTACTCGTAAAGCTACCCGTAGAGAGGGACCTTTAGAGGGAAACCATTCCGTGCCGGCGGAGAATGCACCCTACTTCTCGTCCGTTTCGTCGCGCGAAGGCTCGTCGCGGTGGCTCTCGCGGCGCTGTTGACGGCGGCGCTCCTCGGCTTCCCGCTCGGCCTGCATTTCGCGGGCGCGGCGCTCCTTGAAGCGCTCCTTCTCGAGGTTCCACAGGAACTCTTCATCGTCGTCTGGGCCCTTGATGGCTGGGCGCTGCTGCGTTGTTTGCGGCTTCTTCCAGCTGGAAGGGCCAAAAGCCTTCCAGACCAGTACGGCGGCAAGAACAACTAAGACAAGCAAAATCAAACGACCCATGCGTTATATCCTACGGAATCGAAAGCGTAGACTTTAGCCCCATGACTGATACTTCTTCTGCACATAATCCGGAGCCGCCGGCACCCGATCCCGAGCTGCGCCGCCGCTCCCGCGCCGCGCTTTGGAAGTACGGCTTGGCCCGCCTGGTGCTTTTCATCCTGCTCACGGTGGTCATCGAGCTCATCGCCATCCTGGCAGGTTTCCCCATTCCAGTACTGCTCGCAGCGCTGCTTGCCCTATTCGTGGCGTTGCCGTTGTCGATGCTCGTGTTTAAGAAGTGGCGCGTAGAAGCCACCGAGACCTTGGCTGAGTACTCCGCTCAGCGCAAGGCTCATAAGGCCTGGGTCCAAGCGGAGTTGGCAGGCCGCTAGCTTTCACATCGTGGCATTCAATTACTTCGGAGGAACGGCTTTGTGAGCTTGTTCCATAACGAAGGAAGCGCAGTAAACAGTGCTGTGCCGAGGCCGGCGATGATTAATGCAGCGTTCGGTCCAGCGGCAGATACCGTCGGTGCACCCACAATGTATCCAACCAGCATTGCCGAATTGTTAATCGTCCCCATCGTTACTAACGCTTTGGGCTTAATCTTTGGATCGACGGCGCTGACGACCACTATTCTTAGAGCAGACACTTGGAGTCCATTAAACATTCCAGCCAATGCGAAAAGCGGAATACAGAGAAATAACGCGGGCACAAAGCCTGGGATCGAGATGCAGATCCCCATTCCTATTCCACTTTTGATCAAGGTCGCTAGGGCGTTTGCCTTCGTAAGTCTTGCTGAAAATCTTGCGCCTAAAATCCGTCCCACGACAAAACACTGGGCGACTATTGCATATAAAAACCCGCTGGTATTCAGGGACTGAGTGGCGAAGAACACGAGAGCCACGTTAAAAATCGATGTGAAGATAATCGCGGCCCAGATGCTTGTCAGCGCCTGACGCGAACGTGGATTGTTAAGAAGTATTTTTGGAGCTTCAACAATGCTGTGCAGAGGACTTGGGGCCTCGGCCTTGAGAGTGTGGGGGGAAGTTGATGGAACTAGGGGCCAATCTTGTCTTTGCAAACGCTGCACCACAATAATTGAGCTCCCGACGGCTAGGGCCTCCAATGCAAATACTGTGCGTAGTGAGGCGATGTCTAGGAATCCGCCGCCGAGTACAGGGCCTACGAAGCTGCCACATAGCCGAGCCGTGTCCAAGTAGGAAAAAGCCCGGGCTTGGTCCGAGGCATCTAGGCTTGAATCTGCAATTGCGTAATAGGCTGGAATGGTAATCCCACTCAACGTAGCTATTACGATATTTCCTGCGATGAGAGTGAGCGTTGATGGAAAGCCGCACAAGAAAATGAGAGTAAGGCACTCAAATATTGTTCCAAGCTTTGCCACCGTAAAAGGATTTGCTCGATCAAAGAATGGTGTCAAAAGAGGGGACACAAATACCTGAGCGCAGGCCCCTGTTACTAGAACAGTGGCCACAAGTGCTTCACCGTTTGGCCGAGTGGCGAAGTTGAGTGAGATTGCGATCGAAGTCATCGCTCCGCACAGAGACATAAAAAAGTAGGCAATGACGAGACTAAAGACTTTGCCTTTCGACCCATCATTACCTAGTGGAGTTTTCAACACTCTATTTGGTCCTCACCCAGTGGTCTACGGACATTCTCGAAGGATCGATTCCTATATTTTGCAGTATTGAGTTATGCCGGTTGTCGCGGAAACTGTCTTTCTTTTCTAAGAAAAATTCCAAGTCATACCAAGAAACGCCAAAGTGAACACATGCGCTACCGTCGTCGAATGACTCGCTTAAAACGAATTGCCAATCGTAGGGGCCGCCTGGTCTATTCGGGCCCATTTTTGCAAGTCTTTGGTCAGAAATTTCAAGCTGTCGGAGACACTTTTCCAGACTTACGGCATTGGGCAGTTGGATTGTGACCTTACTCTCGGCCACAGCCTCTCGCCCTCTTACCCGTGATGGGGTAGACCCCCCAACAGATTCGATTTTTGGAATCTCATCGAAAATAAACAACTTTCGACCTTTCTGTGCGGACAGATAAAACGAAGTGAGTGAAGTGTATCACTCTGAGTAATGTTTGTGATTTAAATTTCAGAAAATTTTAAATCGGCAACTTTTAACTTCGCTTGGAGGTCTTGCCCTTCGGCGTACGTTTTCCCTACGGGGAAGGCTGACAGTAAGAATTTTTAGACGAGAAAAAGAGCAATCGCGCTGACCAGCGCCCATACCAGCATTGCGCGGCCAGTGATCCCGAGCACCGGGATGAGCTGGGGGCCGCGGGCGCCGCGGTTGACGGTGCGGACGGCTTGGAGTGCGAACGGGAAGTACGCCAAGGCAGCCAATGCCAGCCAGGAGTCGAAGGCGATGACGATGGTTAGCAGGACCGGAAGAAGTAGCAGCCACATGAATAGGTTGCGCGACTTTTTATCGCCCAAGCGCACGGCCAAGGTGATCTTGCCGGCCTCAGTGTCGGAGGGGATGTCGCGAATGTTGTTGGCCAAGTTGACTGCGGAGCTCATTCCACCAATGCCTATCGCCAGCGCCAGTCCAGTCAGGCTGATGCGGCCAGCCTGCGTGAACTGCGTGCCCAGTACGGCCACCAAACCGAAGAAGATGAAGATAGCGACCTCACCGAGGCCACGGTAACCGTACGGATTCTTGCCACCGGTATAAAACCATGCGCCGGCAATGCAAAGCGCGCCTACCAAGATGAACCACGCGGCGTTCGCTACCAAAGACAACGCAATGCCAGCCACGGCAGCAACTGCGAACGAAGCAAAGGCTGCGTACTTCACGTGCTGCGGCTTCGCCAGCCCACCGCCGGTAAGGCGCTGCGGGCCGGTGCGGTCGTCGTCGGTGCCGCGAATGCCATCCGAGTAATCGTTGGCGTAATTGACACCGATGATGAGCGCCCACGCCACAATGAGTGCGAGAAAGGCACGGCCCCAGTGCGCGCCGTCGGCAGCCGCGGCGGCGCCCGTACCAGCGATGACTGGGGCGAAAGCATTTGCCCATGTGTGCGGGCGAGCGCCTTGGAACCAGTCTTTGGCAGTTGCGGGATAGGCAGAAAGTGACATGTTAGTTATTGTGCCACGCCACCGCGGACATGCTGTGCACAAGGGACGCACACGGCGGACATATAAAAGCCACGGGTATGGCGGAAGCGCGTCGTACATACCCAAGAAAGGACGGCTGTGGGCCACACCCGTGACAAAAGTTCAATGCGTTGAACTTTCTTAAAAGTTATCATGTGAATCGCTCGCGGGGCAAGGCCTTTACTACGATGAATGTCATGCACTTAAGCGATCTCCCTGAACGTACCCAGGACTACCTCAAAGTCCTGTGGGACCTCTCCGAACACTCCAGCGGCGCGCCCATCGCGCTCAAGGAGCTGGCGGGGCGATTGAACCAAAAGGTGCCCACGGCGTCGGAAGCCGTAAAGCGTCTCGTTGCCCAAGGGCTGGTGGAACACGAGCGCTACTCTGGCGTTTCGCTGACCCCAGAGGGTCAGGCACTGTCCATGGGTATGGTCCGCCGCCATCGTCTCCTCGAGACCTTCCTGGTTAAAGAGCTGGGGTACACCTGGGACGAGGTTCACGAGGACGCCGATCTCCTCGAGCATGCATGCTCCGATCGCTTCATCGATCGCCTCGATCAGCACCTGGGCCATCCTCAGCGCGATCCCCACGGCGATCCCATCCCGGACGCGCAGGGCAGCATCGAGGACCTTGGCACGCTCACGCTTGACGACGTCCCCCTTCACACCCCTGTCACCATCGAGCGGGTATGCGACGGGGACACCGAGCTGTTGCGCTACCTCGACAGCCACGGCGTTGGCTTGGGCGTCGAGGTCGAAGTCGATTCCCGCGTTGCGGGCCTGCTCAACCTGCACGCAGGGGACAGGGAGTTCTCCCTTGCGGAAGTCGCGGCCGCCGATGTGACGGTGCGCGCTAACGAAGCCTAATCAGTTCTTAAAGAGCCCTGCGACACCACGACGGTCCACCTTGCCGGGGCCGGTCAGCGGCATCTCAGCAATGCGGATAATCTCGCGCGGAATCTGCCACCGAGGCAGGTCATCGAGCGCTTCGAGGATGTCGGTGCGCGAGGCCCAGCCGGTGTAAGCTGCGGCGATCATCTGGCCAAGACGTGGATCAGGGATGCCCACCACGCATGCACTGTCGACGCCCGGTAACTGCAACAAGAGCTGTTCCAGCTGTTCTGGGTGCAACTTCAGGCCGCCCGAGTTGATGATGTTGTCCAGACGCCCAGTGACGGTGAGTTGACCGTGGGCGTCGAGCGCCCCGGCGTCGGAAGTGGCGAACCAGCCATCGACGAAGTCGCGCGATTCCACATTGCGGTAGCCCTGCGCAATGGTCGGCCCGCCCAGGAAAATGCGGTTATCCTCCCCGATGCGCACCTCGGTGCCGGGCAGGGGAGTGCCGTTGTAGACGCAACCGCCCGCAGTCTCCGAGGAGCCATAGGTGGTTACAACGGTGATGTCGAGCTTGCGCGCAGATTCCAACAGCTGGGGATGCGGCGCTGCTCCACCCACCAGGATGGAGTTGAAGCGGCGCAGTGCCTGGATGCCGTCCAGCGAATCGAGTGCTTTGTGCAGCTGCATCGGCGTGAGCGCGGTGTACATGCGGTCTTCGGTGTGGGCGAGTTCTTCTGCTGCGCGGGCGAACTCGGCGATGTTAAAGCCTTGGGACAGGTCGAGGCACAGTGGCTCCACACCCGCCACCAACGAACGCACGAGCACCTGGATGCCTGCGATGTGGTGGGCGGGCATGGCCAGTAGCCATTGGCCGGGTCCACCCAGGAAAGAATGGGTGGCATCCGCACTCGCCACCAAGTTAAGTGGGCTTAGCTGCGCACCTTTCGGTGTGCCCGTGGAACCCGAGGTGGCCACCACCAAAGCAATGCCCTCAGCAATCGATTCGCCCGCGCGCATGTGGTTGCGCAGCAATTCCGCCCGCGTGCGGTCCGCTGCGGGAAGGGGCAAGAGCGTGGTCTGCCCAGCGATGGCCTTTTCGAGCTCATCCAAAATAGCTGCGGGATTGCGGGGATCGACTGGGAGTGGGGCGAGGATATGAGTCACGAATAATCAGGTTACCCGGGCATTTCGTTCGTCCCGGGAGGCGGCGCGCCGGGCGTTTAGAGCAAGGCGCGTAGCCCCATGCTGAGCAAATAGAACACACCCGCCAGCACCGCGATGCAGCCGCCCGCCGACAAACTGAGGGCGGCCGCCAGCCAGAGCCCGCCGCATGCCAGCGCAATGCCCGCGATACCGGCACCGAGCATGAGCTGGGTCGGGCGCTTGATCCACGGCTGCAACGCCGCCGCCGGGGCTACCAGCAGCGCCAGGGACAAGATAGTGCCCACCGCGGGAATCACCACCACCATGGTCACGCTGATAAGCGTGAGGGTAAGCAAGTCATAGCGGCCGGGCTTTCCGCCTTGTGCGCGGAAGAACGTCTGGTCGAAGTAGAAGGAGACCAACGTCCGGCGAAATGCCACCAGCACGCCAAGGCTGACCACCACCAGGGCGCCGACAAACCAGACATCCTGCGCATTGACAGTGGTCAGCGAGCCCACGAGAAAGCTATCCACGTGGATAGGTAGCGGTTGGAACCAGCGCAGCAACAAGATGCCCAGGGAAAACCCCAGGGTGAGCGTCACGCCGGCGGCAGCAGTCGAAGAAATGCCCTCGACGGTACTCAGCCACCGCATAAGCCATGCCAAAGGCAGGCAGAACAGTGCCGCGCCCACCATCAAACCCGTGGAGAGATCCAAGCTCAGAAGGTTGGCCACCACTACACCGAGCACCGCGCCGGGGAAGATTCCGTGTGACAGGCTCTCAGCGAAAAAGACGCGCTTGCCCATGACCATCAAGGTTCCAACCAAGCCAGATAAACATCCCACAGCGATGGCCTCAAGGAGGGGCAACCGCAGGATCTCTGGATCAAGATGAGACAGTCCCATTAGCTAAATACCCCCTTCAAGCCCGCTAGCGGCACGGTGGCAACCAGCATCAAGCTGACGATTGCCTGCGGCGAAATCTGGTGCGTGGTTTGGGACAGCATGATGGCAAATCCCACCACCACTGCCAGTGTGGACAAACCCGCAGCCCAGAAGCACATGCTGCGCGGGGATCCTGCGATCAAGCGCGCCGAGAGGCCTGGAATGACAATAAAACCGATAACCAGCAACACACCCACTGCCGAGCTAGCCGCCACCACGATTAGGCCAACCGCGATATTCGCAATGAGCTCATAAGCCGCCACGTTGACGCCCATGGCGCGGGCCGCTGTTGTATCGAAAGCGACGAGAATTTGCATGCGCCAGGTTGTCAGGATGAGCAGTGCCGCAATCACGCAGAGCGTGACGGAGGTTGCCAGCCTGGACTGCGTGACGTCGAGAAGCCGGCCAAACATGAGTGCCTCCAGCTGCCCGGACTTGTCGCCATAGGCCAAACTGATGACCACGCCGATGCCGTACATGAAGGTCAGCACCACGGCCGTTCCGGCTTCCATATCCAGCTTCCGCGCTGACTGGCGCCGCCCAGAACCCAGAGAAGCCAGCACCAGCACCGTCACCGTGGCCACCGCGGCCGCACCCGGCACGATGCCCGGGATGCCGCCCACGATGAGCCCTACCACGATGCCCGGAAAAACCGAGTGCACGAGGGCTTCCACCGTAAATTCCATGCGGCGGAGATTAACGAGGACGCTAATGGCAGCTCCCGCAATCGATAGGCACAGCAGGAAGAGGAAAGCATTGCGCAGGTACGGGGCGAAGAGAATCTGCTCTATCACAGTCGCGCGCCTTGCTCCATATAGGTTTCCACTGCTTCCTCGGTTCCCATGGTGCGGACCTTGCCGTCGATCACAAACGCCGCCCAGTCGCAGGTGTGCTGCGCCAAGATGGGGTCGTGAGTGGAGACGAGCAGGGCGATTCCTGCTTCCTTGAGATCCGCAATGATCTGAATCAGGATTCGGCGACTTTCTTGATCAAGCCCGTTGAAGGGTTCGTCGAGAAGCACCAGCTTCGGGGCCGAAACCAACGCGCGCGCGATGAGCACGCGCTGGCGTTGCCCACCCGAGAGCTGGCCAAACCGCGTCTCGGCGAGGTGCTCCATCCCCACTTGTCGCAGGGCATTGAGTACGCAGTCGCGGTAGCTACGCATGCTCGTGCACCTGTGCCACCAGCTCACTGAGGGCAAAAGGCCCATTTCCACGACCTTGTAAGCCGTGACGGGAAAGCTCAGGTCGGAGTCTTGGTACTGCGGGACGTATCCGAGCGAGGCGTCGATGGTGGCCATGCCGCGCAAGGCAGCCAGGCCAGTGATTGCCTTGAGCAGGGTAGATTTGCCCGCGCCGTTGGAACCTAGGAGCGCCACGGCCTCGCCCGCGCGGATCTCAAGGTCAACGTCGGTGAGGATATCCCGGGCGCCATAGCCGCAGGTGGCATTGTGCAGAGTGACTAATGGGGAAGACATAAAGAGCTACTTGCGCTTGGCGAAGTCGAATTCCTGCAGCGATTCCGGCAACGGTTGCTGCTCGGAGCCCCAGGCGCTGACCAAGGTGTTGATGTTGTGGATGATGGATCCGATGTAGGTCTCGCCCTCACTGCCAGGCACGCCTAGCGAGTCGCCGTACAAAGCGTCGTCGGATGTAACCGCCTTGACGCCTGCGGCGCGGGCGATGGCCTCGATGGACTTCGAGTTGTTGGAATTCTCCGCAAAGATGGCCTTGGCGCCGGACTCGCGGACCTTCTTTACCTGCTCATCGATGTGGCTCGAGGTGGCGTCCTGCTGGTGGTTGAAGTCAGACAGTGCGGAGCCGATGAATTTCACGCCATACTCGTTAGAGAAGTAGCCGAAGGCGTCGTGGGAAGAGAAGAGCACGCGGTCTTGCTCAGGAACTGCGGACATGGAATCGCTGGCCCACTTGTCGAGGTCCTCCAGCTGGTCGGTGTACTTCTTGCCGGCGGCGGTGAAGGCGTCCTTGGCCTGCGGGGAGGCCTGGGACAACGTGTTGACGATGTTGTCGACCTGAATCTTGGCCTGCTTCGGGGAGGTCCACACGTGCGGGTCGTACTTGAATTCTGGGGCCTCGCCGTCCTCCCCCGGGAAAGGCCACGGGCGCGGGCTCACGTGTTCGATGCCCTCGTCGATGGTGTACTTGCCGTTGCCATCGCTCATGCCTTCGCTCTTGACGCCCGAGGTCACGGCCATGACGCCGTGGAAGCCGGAGGAGTCCACGGCTTGGTCGAGGAAGTGCTCGAGGTCGACTCCGTTGACGAACATGTAGTCGGCCTGGGAGAGCGCCTGCATCTGCTGTGGGGTCATCTCGTGCTCGTGGGCGCTGGCGTTGGGGGCGAGCAAACAGGTGAGGTCGAGGGTCACTGGGCCCTCGCCGGAGGTGGTCTCTGCACCTTGGGAGTCGACCTTGTGGAGCTTGACGCCGCCGGCGGCTATCTGGGTGAGGTAGTCGCAGATCTGGGTAGTCGTGGCCACGGCCTTGACGGTGTCGCCGTCCTTCGGTTTTGCGGCGTCGGTGGATTCTTTCGAGGCGCTGCAAGCGGCGAGGCTGGCGCCGAGTGCTAGGGCGCAGGTGCCTGCGAGAATGCGCTGTAGGGGCCGGCGTGGGGTGCTGTGATTTGAGCTCATCATGAACTTCCTTTGCATTGGGAGAAGTGAACTCAACAAACACTAGCACCCTTGAACTAGATTGTTCAATATTATGAACTTAGGCAGTCCTATCTCCTCTTTTAGCTGCTAAAACTTAAAAATCCTCTCACTTCAATAGATGAGGTGAGAGGTTGGGAAGCGGTGGCCTTAGTTGGCTACTTTTGTCTTCTTGCTGAAGAGAAGCTGGTCCAGGGAGTGCATGCCGGGGCCGGCGGCGACGAGCATGACGAATGAGTTGCTGAGTTTCATGCTCAACACTTTACGTATGAACTATGGACATGTCCACAAAAGTTTATGATGTCTCACCTTGGTCCCAGAGATGCCTCACGACATTCCCCGCAGCGTCTATGCCTTCCTACATGTACGGATTGCGCGGGGTGTCCTCCTGATCGAAGGGACGCTCCCCACGCCTTTCGGCGTCTTTGATGTGGCGAAGCATCCATACGCGCGAGCCGATGACGCCCGCCAGCGCAAGTGTGGCCAAGCCGATGGCGAAAATCCACATCGTGCCAACTCCTGACTAGTAGTAGTACGGGAACTGCTCCCACTGTGGATCACGCTTTTCGAGGAATGCCTCCTTGCCCTCGACGGCCTCGTCAGTCATGTATGCCAGGCGGGTCGCCTCGCCGGCGAAGACCTGCTGGCCCATGAGGCCGTCATCGGTCAGGTTGAAGGCGAACTTCAGCATGCGCTGGGCCGTCGGGGACTTGCCGTTGATTTCGCGGCCCATCTGGATGGCGGCATCTTCCAAGTCGGCGTGATCGACGACCTCGTTGACGGCGCCCATCTCGTACATGCGCTGGGCGTCGTAAGTGCGACCCAGGAAGAAGATTTCGCGGGCATACTTTTGGCCCACCATTTTTGCCAAGTAGGCCGAGCCATAACCGGCGTCGAAGGATCCCACGTCCGCGTCGGTCTGCTTGAAGCGCGCCTCCTGGCGGGAGGCGACCGTCATATCGCAGACTACGTGCAGGGAATGCCCGCCGCCGGCAGCCCAGCCATTGACTACGGCGATGACCACCTTGGGCATGGTGCGGATAAGGCGCTGGACCTCGAGGATATGTAGGCGGCCGCCTTCGACCTTCTCGCGGGCGGTGTCCACGGTGGATTCATCCGCGGTGGCATCATCGTGGGCGTGCTCGGTGGCGTAGTGGTACCCGGAGCGGCCGCGAATGCGCTGGTCGCCGCCCGAACAAAAAGCCCAGCCGCCGTCCTTTTCGCTCGGGCCATTGCCGGTGAGCAAAATCGTGCCCACATCCGGCGTGCGGCGGGCGTGGTCAAGGGCGCGGTAGAGCTCGTCTACGGTATGCGGGCGAAAGGCATTGCGCACCTCCGGGCGGTCAAACGCGATGCGGACGATGCCGTCCTCGCGCTTGTCTCCGATGAGCCGGTGGTAGGTGATATCCGTGAGGTCTTCAAACCCCTCTACGGAATGCCACAATTCCGGCCGAAAGGGATTATCGGTGCTGTATTTTTTCTGCTCGCTCATAACGGCCAGCTTAGTGGCAAAAGAAGAATAGTCCCCATTCCCAACCCTCACCCACACGCGCTGCCCAGCAGGCCGGTAATAATCAATGCGCGATACTACGAGGGCTTCGCCCCGCAATGTACCCGTGTACGCCATGCCAGCGCGGTACTCCATGCTGTGGGGAGACTCGAACTCCCCCGCCTCTTTTAAAAGCGCTAAAGAGGGCCTGGTGTCCCTTGACTTTCCCCTCCAGGGTGGGGGCCTGCTCGCTGCAGGCGTGTGGGCTACCATCGCGCGCTTTATGCGGCGCGCGACATGACTATCCGTTTTTCAGTTCGGTATTCCAGTTCAGCTGCTGGATGCGGGTATCTAATTCGCGGTACTGCTTAGATAGATCGTCGACATGCTTGCGCATATCCGCCACCGGGATGGTGGAGACAAACTTAATCTCGTTGCGGGAATAACGATCCGAGCGTGTGCCCGCCCGCTGCGCCAAGTCGTGGTAGATGCGGCGCTTGCGCACAAGGCCGTCCCGCAGAGCGAGGGCCTCCATTAAGTTCATCTTCTCATCGAAGGCGGTGGCGATATTTGTCGCATTAATGGCCTGCACCAGCTCATCGATGCGCCCGGTCACGCCGTCGAGCTCGCGCAGCAGCTCCTGCGGATCCTCCTCCGGGGTATCGCCCTCCTGCACGCGAACCACGGCGAGTAGCCGCTCGTGCAGGCTATTGAGACGCTCTTGCGCCTGGGCGCGCTCCGCCAATGCCTCAGCTAGCAGCATAATTCCTCCTTTATTGGTATAGGTTCCCAAAAATAGCGCAGAGCGGGGAGGGGGTCAATGGTCTGAGGGCGCTACCATGAAAGCCATGCATATCGATGACGTCCTATCCCGCGCCCATGTTGTCTCATTGCCGCTTGCCGTGAAGTTTCGTGGGATAACAACCCGCGAAGCATTGCTTATCGAGGGTCCTGCAGGCTGGGGCGAGTTCTCACCTTTCCTGGAATACGGCCCAGCCGAG
The DNA here is from genome assembly GCF_001808545.1 of Corynebacterium sp. HMSC077D03. Classification (NCBI taxonomy): domain Bacteria; kingdom Bacillati; phylum Actinomycetota; class Actinomycetes; order Mycobacteriales; family Corynebacteriaceae; genus Corynebacterium; species Corynebacterium sp. HMSC077D03. Next base: position 231,117 of record NZ_KV793688.1, on the reverse strand, counting down.
TCGGCACATTGGTTGGCAGCCGGCTTGGAGGCGGCTTATGAAGGCTTCCCGGAACCAGTCCGCGATCTCATCGAGGTCAACGGCACCATCCCCGCCGTGCCTGCCAGCGAGGTTCCTGCCGTGATGGAGTGCTACCCAGGCTGCCGCACCTTCAAGATCAAGGTTGCAGAGAAGGGCCAGACGCTTGCCGACGACATCGCGCGCGTCACCGCCGTACGCAACTACATCACCGAGCGCGGACGCGTCCCCGTCCTTCGCGTCGACGCCAACGGCGGCTGGAGCGTTGAGCAGGCAGTCGAGGCAGCCAAGGCTTTGATGCCGTTGGACTATATGGAACAGCCTTGCGCGAGCGCAGAAGAACTCGCGGAGGTGCGTCGCCAGCTGATGCGCAACGGGCTTTTCGTGCGCGTTGCGGCAGATGAGTCTATCCGCAAGGTCGAGGACCCGTACCGCGTGGCTGATCTGCAGGCAGCCGACGTCGCGGTGGTAAAGCCGGCGCCTTTGGGCGGAGTACGCAGGGTGCTCGACGTCGCCAAGCATCTGCGTTCCCGCCACATGGATATTACGGTGGCTTCGGCCTTGGATACCTCGGTGGGAATCGGCATGGGGCTGGCCACCGTCGCGGCGCTGCCGAAGATTCTTGATGACGAAGACGTCGACGTCACTCCTGCCGCCGCCGGGTTGGCCACGGGCTCGCTGTTCCTCGAAGACGTCACGGAGCCGCGCCAACTGATTGATGGGCACCTTGCCGCCACCCCGCTCCCACCGGATCCGGCGCGCTTGTCCGGCCTGGCGGCCGCGCCCGAGCGCCGGGATTGGTGGTTTGCGCGCGTGCGTGAGTGTTGGCAGTTCCTTTAGGGTTTATCTCTATCTGCAACGGCGTTTGTGCGGCGTGGAAAACCGCACAATTTGCCAATTAGCGCCCGGAAAACGCCAGGATCTCCGCCACTAATTGGCAAAATGTACACCGTTGGTCTGAGTTTGCGCGCGGTAGGCTGGCGGCCATGACTGGCATGATTAGCGTCCGTGACGCCCACCTTCATAACCTGCGCAACGTCGACGTCGATATTCCGCGCGGCAAAGTCGTCGCCGTGACTGGCGTTTCAGGCTCCGGTAAGTCTTCCCTTGCTTTCGGCACCATCCACGGAGAAGGCCAGCGCCGCTACCTCGAATCCGTCGCACCTTTTGCACGCCGCCTCATCGGCTCCGCCGTGGATCCGCAGGTCAGCCAGATTGAAGGCCTTCCACCCACAGTGGCCCTCGAGCAGTCCACCTCAGCGGGCGGCGCGCGCTCGACCGCCGGCACGATTTCCGCCATCTCCAATTCCGTGCGTCTGCTCTATTCGCGCGCCGGGGATAACCCAGAAGGCCTGTACTCCGATTCCTTTTCGCCGAATACGCCCGAGGGGATGTGTCCGGAGTGTCAGGGCACGGGCGTGGTGCATGTGGCGACCGAGGAGTCGATGGTTCCGGACCAGTCCTTGAGCATCGAGGAGGGCGCCATCGCCGCCTGGCCCGGTGCATGGGCAGGCAAGAACTTCCATGACATCCTCATGACTTTGGGCTATGACATGGATTCCCCGTGGCGCGAGCTCCCGCGCGCAGACCGAGACTGGATCCTCTTCACCGAGGAACGCCCCGTGGTCACCGTCAAGCCACTGCGCGGCGCTGACCAGATTCAGCGCAACTACGAAGGCACGTGGCGCTCGGTGGCCAGCTACCTCAACAAGACTCTCGCGGAAACGCAGTCTGAGAGCTTGCGCAAGCGCACGCTCCAGTACATGGAGTCACACACCTGCCCTACCTGCCAGGGCCGCCGGCTGAATCCGCGCGCGCTGCAGGTCACTTACGCGGGCCTGCCAATCGACACCCTCAACGACCTGCCCTTGGATGCGCTCCACGAGTTGCTTGCCAAGCAGAAACCGGAAGAAAACAGCGCCGAGGATCTCTTACTCAAACAGGTTATTCCTGCCTTGACCTCCGCCCTGGAACTCGGCCTGGCGCACCTGAGCCTAGGCCGCCCCACGGAGACGCTTTCGGCTGGCGAATTACAAAGAATCCGCCTCGCCGCGCAGCTGCGCTCGGGGCTCTTCGGCGTCACCTACGTGTTGGACGAGCCCTCCGCTGGCCTGCACCCAGAGGAGCGCACAGCCGTTATGGACATCTGCCGCCGCTTCGTCGCCGCCGGCAACACCGTCCTGCTGGTTGAGCACGACATGGATTTGGTCGCACAAGCTGACTGGCTTGTCGACGTCGGCCCTCACGCCGGCGAAGGCGGCGGCCAGGTACTGTACTCCGGCCCAGTCGCCGACTATGATGCCGATACCCCGACCAGTAAGGCGCTGGCGCGGCGTCGTTTGGCATTGAATGAGACCCCACGAAAGAGCGAGAAACAACTGCACTTACGCGGCATTAAGGCGCGCAACCTGCGCGGGCTCGACGTGGACTTTGCATTAGGCGCCTTCACTGCAGTCACGGGTGTCTCCGGTTCGGGAAAGTCCACGTTGGTCTCGACGGTTCTTGCAGGTCTGTTGCGCGAGCAGGCGACCGCCGTGACCGACGCCGAGGAACAACCCGACGGCGCGGTTCGGCAGTGGAGCGTCGAAAACACAGAAAATCTCGGTGAAGTCACCCGCCTGGTGCAAATCACTCAGAAGCCCATTGGCCGCACGCCGCGCTCGACGCTCGCGACCTATACCGGCCTCTTTGACCACGTCCGCAAGCTTTTTGCCAACACACTAGAAGCCAAGCAGCGCAAGTGGACGGTCTCGCGCTTTTCCTACAACGTCAAGCAAGGGCAGTGCCCTACCTGCGGCGGTGCGGGGCAGATCGAGGTTGAGTTGGTCTTCCTTCCCGGTTCTTACACGCTATGCCCGGATTGCCAGGGCAAACGCTACAACCCTGAAACACTCGAAGTGACGTGGGGCGGGCGCACGATTGCGCAGATCCTAGAGTTAAGCGTTGACGACGCCCACGAGGTATTCGCCGCCGCTGAAGGCTCCGCGCAGGTCACTGCAATCATGCGCGCGCTGGAGACCCTCCAGGCCGTGGGGCTGGGCTACCTGCGCTTAGGCCAGGGCGCGCCCGAGCTTTCCGGCGGTGAGGCCCAGCGCATCAAGTTGGCCACCGAGCTGCAGCGCTCGCGCAATTCCCACCGCGGGCACACGGTTTACCTCCTCGATGAGCCAACCACTGGTCTGCACCCAGCGGACATCGCCTTGCTGAATGCGGAGCTGCACAAGCTTGTCGACGCCGGGCAGACCGTCGTCGTGGTCGAGCACAATCTCTCGGTCATCGCGGAGGCAGATACAGTCATCGAGCTGGGCCCTGGTGCCGGTGCAGCGGGCGGAAAGATTGTGGCTACCGGCACGCCAGGCGAGGTTGCCAAGCAGGACAGTCCAACTGGCGGCGCGCTGGCTGCAGCTGCAAGTTAATAAGGCGGCTTGCGGGTTTCTGCCTGTGTTTCTACAGGAAAATAGGGTATTTCTAGGAGCATGGCTAATAACTTTGGAAATAATTCCGGCGGCTACTCTGACGATGAAACCCGGCAGATTGGTCGCGTGACTGGGTATGGGCCGGGCTCCAACTCGGGCTTCGGCAGCAACGACGCTACCCGTCAATTCGGCGCGTCAGAGGAGCGGCCGCGTCAGGTATTTCCTGGGCAGGGCGCGCAACAGTCTCCGGCGCCTCAAGCAAGCCCCGGCGGATATGGTCAGCCTAGCGGCTATGGCTCTGGCTATGACTCTGGCTATGAATCCGGCTACGAGCCGGTGCCCTCCAGCTATGAGGTGGAGCCGGAACGCAAGCGTAAGAGCGGCGGTTCTGGGTTGACCAGCGTCTTCGCTGCTATTGCGGCCCTGGCAGTTATCGCGGCCGGCGCACTGTTTTTCATGTGGCGCAACGCCAGCTCCGAGGCGGATTCCCAGCCGGAGACGGTAACTTCCACCGCAACGGTTACTGAGGAAAAGCCCACCACCGTTACTGAAACGGTCACCGAGGAAGCACCACAGAGTGAAAACCCGATCGACCAGCTGCCAACCGAGCTTCCGCCAGACGTACGGGATCAGCTGGATCAGGGTGGCGAGGACCTAGAGAGTCTACTGAACGACCTGCTGGGCGGCGGAAACGGCAATGGGAATGGCAACGGTAACGGCAACTCCCAGGGAGCTTAAGCCCCTAAACGCCAGCTAGTACTATGGAGCACCATGACTGACTCCATGAAGCTGGCGGAGGCGGTGGCTGCGCAATTGGCGCGCCACCTGTCTGACGTCATTATCTGCCCAGGCTCCCGCAACGCGCCGCTTTCTTTGGCGCTGCTGGCTCGCGAGGATATCCGCGTTCACACTCGTTTGGATGAGCGCTCCGCGGCCTTTACCGCCCTGGGCATGGCGCGCGTGCAGCGCCGCCACGTTGGCGTTGTGATGACGTCTGGCACCGCCGTGGCTAACGCATTACCAGCGATGGTGGAGGCAGCCCACTCGCATACCCCGCTGGCTGTCATCAGCGCTGATCGTCCCGCACGCTTGGTGGGCACGGGCGCTTCTCAGACCATTCAGCAGCAGGGCATTTTCGGCGTCTACGCTGCGACCACCCAGGTGGCTGAGGAAGCAGACATTCCGCAGGTTGCGCAGCGTTTTACTAGTGACCTGCAGGTGCACATCAACGTTGCCTTTGACGTTCCACTTCTCCACGAGTCACTGCCGGAAAAGCCTTCTGATCACACCTCCCGCAAGGCACCTACGCCGCGACCTGTCAACCACGGCGAGGTCGAGGTTGACTTGAGCAAGAACACGCTCGTTATCGCCGGCGACGAAGCTTGGGAGGTCCAAGGCCTCGAGGACGTCCCGACCATCGCCGAGCCCACCGCGCCGGCACCATTCCACCCGGTGCACCCAGCGGCGGCTCATATCTTCCGCCGCGCGCAGGTCTCGGCTAACGATTACGTGGTTAACACCAAGGTCGAGCAGGTCATCGTGGTGGGCCATCCTACGCTGCACCGCGGCGTCATGGCGCTTATCAACGACCCAGACATCGAGCTCATCGTTCTTTCCCGCAGCGCCGATTTCACCAATCCGCGTGGCGAGCAAGCCACTTTGGGTACCACGGTCAAGACCACCGGCGAGCCGAGCCGCGAGTGGCTGAAGATCTGCGAGGGCGCCGCTGAGATGGCTTCCTCCGGGGTGCGCGAGGTCCTTGAGAACAAGGAGCTTGGTTTCACCGGCCTGCACGTCGCCGCCGCGGTGGGGGATACCCTCTCCGTCGAAGACATCTTGGTCCTAGGCGCCTCGAACCCGGTCCGCGATGCCTCGCTGGTAGGCCTGCCTTTCGACGGCGTGGATACCTTCTCACCCCGCGGCGCCGCCGGCATCGACGGCACCATCGCACAGGCCATGGGCATCGCGCTGGCCACCCAATCCCGCGAAGCTGATGCATGGCGCGCCCCGCGCGTTATCGCATTGCTTGGCGATGTCACCTTCCTCCACGACGCCACCTCACTTCTTGTTCCAGAAGACGAGGCCCGCCCGGAAAATCTCACTATCGTGGTGGCCAATGATGACGGCTGCGGCATCTTCGAGCTTCTGGAACAGGGCGCAGAGCCGTTCCGTCCCTCCTTCGAGAAGGCCTTCGGCACCCCGCACGGAATGAAACTGGAACAGGTGGCGGAAGCCTTCGGCGCCGAGTACCGCGCGGCGAATACTCCACAGAAGCTTCTCGATACACTCGCCGAGCTGAAGGAATACTCCACCGGAGTCACCATCGTCGAAGCACACACCACCCGCGAAACCCGCCGCCAGCTGCAGGCGGAGCTGACTGCAAAGGTCGGCCAGTAGGTGGGCGCATTTCCGGCGCGGCCGCCCAAGGCGCCGAAGGCGGCAGTGGCCCCGCGCTACACGCCTGTCGTGTATCGCCGGCGCCTGCATCAGCTCATCATTGCGTTGTACGCGGCGTCGATTGTCGCGATGCTGGGGATGATGGTGGGGGCTTTCTTAAACGATCGCTCCATCGAGTCCAATCCGGGCCGCGCGTTGGCGACGGTCACGGACGTAGGAATCACAAGAACCTACGTCGATTTCCAGGACTCCGAAGGCATCTACCATTCCCCGCAATCCGGCCTGCTTTATCCCACCGGGCTGGGGGAGGGCCAGCAGGTCTGGGTGCTCTACTCGCAAAGTGACCCTGACCTAGTAAAAGTCGAGGGCCGCGAATGGACGCTGTCTATCCTCCCGGCGCTTTCCTCGATGGTCGTGGCCAGCCTGATTGCCGCGGCGGCATGGTGGACGGTGGGATTGAGCACGCGGGCGGCGGAGCGGCGTCGCCAAGCAAATGAAAGTGTTAACCAAAATTTTCCGCAGGCTTCACCGGAATCCTAGGCAAATAGGGGATTATTGAACCCATGCGTGTTGCGATTGTGGCAGAGTCCTTCCTTCCCAACGTCAATGGAGTGACCAACTCCGTGCTGCGTGTGCTTGAGCACCTGGCAGAAACCGGGCACGAGGCCCTTGTCATTGCCCCCGGTGCGCGCGAGGGGCAGGAGGAAATCGCGGATTACCTAGGCTTTCCCATCGTGCGGGTTCCCACCGTGCGCATCCCACTGATTGATTCGCTGCCTGTCGGCGTACCAACCACCGCCGTGGACGAGGCACTGCGGCAGTTCAAGCCCGACATCATCCACCTGGCCAGCCCCTTTGTTCTGGGTGCGGCCGGGGCCTTCTCCGCCCGTCAGCAACGCATTCCGTCGGTGGCGCTCTACCAAACTGACGTCGCCGGTTTCGCTACCAAGTACCACGCTTCCGCGCTGGCTTATGCCACCTGGGAGTGGCTGCGCACCATCCACAACGCCTGCCAGATGACGCTCGCGCCTTCCTCGTTGACCATCCGCGATTTGGAAGATCACAACATCAAAAATGTGCGCCACTGGGGCCGCGGTGTGGATGCGGAGCGTTTCCACCCGTCTAAGCGCTCCGCGCAGTTGCGCAAGCAGTGGGGTGCAGACGGCAAGAAGGTCGTGGGTTTCGTTGGCCGTCTTGCTGCAGAAAAGGGCGTGCACCGTCTGGCTGCGCTGAATGATCGCTCCGATATTCAGCTGGTCATCGTTGGCGACGGCCCAGAGCGTCCACTGTTGGAGGCACAGCTGCCCAACGCTTACTTCACGGGCGCGCTCGGCGGCGACGAATTGGCCCAAGCTTATGCCTCTCTCGACGTCTTCGTTCACGCGGGCGAATTCGAAACCTTCTGCCAGGCCATTCAGGAGGCGCAGGCTTCCGGCGTCCCCACGATTGGGCCGCGCGCCGGAGGCCCAGTGGATCTCATTCAGGAGGGCTACAACGGGCTGCTTCTCGAAGTCGCGACCTTCGTCGAGGATCTCCCCAACGCCGTCGATGCGCTGCTGAACCCAGAAATCCACGAGGAGTTGCGTGCGAATGCCCGCGAGTCGATTTCTTCCAAGACGTGGAAGGCGCTGTGCGAGCAGCTTCTGGGCTACTACGAGGAGGTCTTGGAAGATACTCGCCGCGTGCCGTTGACCATCCTGGGTCAGCGCCCTGAGCTGCCGCGGTGGGCGGCGCGTGCCCTCGGTGCACGCGTGGCCTAAACTAGCTACTTATGTCAAAGGCAGATCTCGATAAGAAGCCCTTCGACGTTGCGCGCATGTTCGACGCCGTCGGTGCCAAGTATGACATCACTAATACGGTGCTGTCCTTTGGCCAGGATAAGACCTGGCGTAAGCGCACCCGTGAACGCTTGGACTTGCGGCCGGGGGAGAAAGTCCTCGACTTGGCGGCGGGCACGGCTGTGTCGACTGAGGAGCTCGCCAAGTCCGGCGCGTGGTGTGTGGCCTGCGACTTCTCCCGCGGCATGCTGGCCGCCGGTGCACAGCGCGATGTGCCGAAGGTTGCCGGCGACGGCATGCAGTTGCCCTTCGCAGACGAGACCTTCGACGCCGTAACAATCTCTTATGGCCTGCGCAATATCCACGATTTCGAGCTGGGGCTGCGTGAGATGGCTCGCGTAACCAAACCGGGCGGCCGTATTGCAGTGGCAGAGTTTTCCAAGCCCATCATCCCGGTCTTCGGCACGGTCTACAAGGAATACTTAACCCGCCTGCTGCCGCCGATTGCGAAGCTAGTTTCGTCGAACCCGGAGGCTTATGTCTATCTCGCTGACTCGATTCGCGCCTGGCCCGACCAAGAGGAACTTGCCGCAGCCATCAACCGCAATGGGTGGGAAGGCGCGGGCTGGAAGAACATGACGCTCGGCATCGTGGCGCTGCACTCGGCGACGAAGCCGTTGCGCTAGGCCCAGCAACGCTGGCTCCGGCCCTGCTGAGCACTCACCGAGCCCTCTGCCGAGCTTTGGCCAGGCTCCCCGCAAAAGGACCATCTGGAAAGGCACGCAGGCCTAGAGCGTGTTCCACAGCGGCGTATCGCGCCGCGCCGCCGCTACGCCGCGGCCAGCCAGGCGCCACGCGCGAGCGATGAGGTCGCGGTCTTCTTCTGTGACCAAGTTGCCCATAAGCCGGGCTGCCGCCGGCATCAGCATCCGGCCGACCGGCCCGCGCAGCGCAACTGGGCCCGCGAAAGGCAGGAACTGTGGGTAAGTCAGTAAGCGCGCGGCCGTGCGCGCCAAGACGAAAGCCTCGCCGTACTGCGTCTGCAACAGATCTGGCCAGGCCAGTGTGAAGTCCTTGGTGCCCAACAACTCGACTGCAAGCTTTGCGGTCTCCAAACCATAGTCGATGCCCTCGCCATTGAGCGGGTTCACGCAAGCCGCGGCGTCACCAATGAGCATCCAGTTGGCACCGGCCACGTTTGAGACCGCACCGCCCATAGGCAGCAGAGCTGAGGCTACGCGGGTGATTTCGCCTAAGCCCCAGTCCGCGCGCTGCTGCTGCGCGTAGTGAGAAAGCAGCTTCTTGGTGTTGATACGGGCCGGACGCTGCGCCGTTGAAAGCGCGCCAAGTCCGATGTTGACCTCACCGATTTCCGCACCCAGCGGAAAAATCCAGCCATAGCCCGGTTGCACCTCGCCGGTCTCCGACTTCAGCTCCACATGCGAGTGCATCCACGGCTCCGCTGCGTGCGTGGAAGTCGCATAACTGCGCGCAGCGATGCCATAGACCTCGTCTTGGTGCCAAGCGCGTCCTAGCTGCTTGCCAAAGGTCGAGCGCACGCCGTCGGCCACGATCACCCACTTGGAACGCACTTCGCGCTCACCAACGCGGAAACTGGTGAGAGACCCGTTTTCCACCACTGGGGCGGTCGCAGGCGTACCGGTCCACGTCTTTGCACCTGCAGCCTGTGCGGCCGCAAAGACGAGATTGTCGAACTCGTGGCGCGGCAAAGCCGTACCCACCGAAGTCGGGTAGCTGGAGGGCCACGGCGCGGTTACCGAGCCGCCATAACCGTGTAGCTTCAAGCCCTTATTGCGATATTGCGCATTAATGTCCAGCCCCAATAGATTCAGCTGATGCATCGCGCGCGGGGTGAGCCCGTCGCCGCAGGTCTTGTCACGGGGGAAAGACGCGGCGTCGATAAGCAACGTTTCGTAGCCCGCTTTAGCTGCGTGAATGGCGGCGGCGGAACCTGCCGGCCCTGCGCCGATGATGGCTACGTCTACAAGTTCTGGGTTATCGATCTGCTGCGACATGGGCACTATCATTGCACGCGTTGGCCACCTTGAGTGTGTTTAGGGCCGTGGTATGGACTACGGTAAGTAGCTGATTATCACTGCCATTTTTGAGTTAAAGGAACGCTGTTAATGTCTCACGGCCAGACTCATGCCACTCATGTGGACTTGGGTGACCCGCAGCTAAGCGAGCGCATTGGCGCTGGAATGGCTGCCGTTGAGGAATTGCTGCACCATGAAATTGATCGTGGGCAGGACTTCGTAAAAGAGAAGGTCAGCCACCTTTCGAGTGCAGGCGGAAAGCGCTTTCGTCCAATGATGGCTTTGCTCGCCTCCGAGTTTGGCCAGCGCCCAGCTTCTGCTGAGGTTATTAAAGCCGCCACGGTGGTTGAAATGGTGCACGTCGCAACGCTTTATCACGATGACGTGATGGATGAGGCTGAGCGCCGCCGCGGCGTCGAGTCCGCCAATTTCCGCTGGACCAACTCCGTGGCAATTTTGGCTGGCGACGCCCTCTTGGCGCATGCGTCCCGCCTGATGTCCCAGCTTGATACCCACACGGTTGGCCACTTCGCGGAGACTTTCGAGGAGCTGGTCACCGGCCAGATGCGTGAGACCATCGGCGCGGGCGAGGCTAATGCGGTGGATCATTACATGGCGGTTATCCGTGAGAAAACGGCCGTGCTCATCGCGTCTGCTGGCTACCTGGGCGCTTATCATTCCGGTGCTACCTCTGAACAGGCCGCCGCGTTGCGCCAGATTGGTGGCGCAATCGGCATGATTTTCCAGATCGTCGACGACATCATTGACATCTTCTCCGACCCGAAGGAATCCGGTAAGACCCCGGGCACCGATCTTCGCGAGGGTGTATTTACCCTGCCGGTCCTCTACGCCCTGGAGGAGGAAGGTCCAGTGGGCGACGAACTGCGTGCGCTTTTGACAGGCCCGCTTGCCGACGACGCGTCTGTTGACCACGCCATCGACCTTCTGCGTCGCTCGGGCGGCCGCGAGAAGGCCATGGACGATGTGCGCGGCTACCTGCGTGTTGTGGAGGAGCAGCTTTCGGTGCTGCCGGAGTGTGCAGCTAGCGAGGCGCTGCGCCAGTTGGCGGATTACACGGTTCGCCGGGTTGGCTAAGCAGGCACTAAAAGGACTTGTGTCCTGCCGATTTGCATGCCGGTGGGCACTTCGTAGTAAAGTACCTAATCGCACCTCGAGTGCAAGCCAGGTTGCCCGAGCGGCCAAAGGGAGCGGACTGTAAATCCGCCGGCATTGCCTTCAGAAGTTCGAATCTTCTACCTGGCACAATCTAAACCCCGTGGTTTCGACCACGGGGTTTCTTCGTTTTCGCGTCGTGGGTGAAATCTAGCGGTCGTGTTCTTCAAGCTCGCCTCACTCTGCCCCTTGGGCTAAAGGTGTGCGAAAACGTGCGTTTGAAAGAGCTCAAAAACGCAGAGTGAACTGGCGATTTGTGTAATTAGACTAAATCGGGTTAATCTTTTCAAGGCTTCAACGAGAGCACAGCGAACAAAAAGTTCGTTACTCAACGAGGCTGTGCCCCCTTAGCTCAGTCGGCAGAGCGTTTCCATGGTAAGGAAAAGGTCGACAGTTCGATTCTGTCAGGGGGCTCCAATCATGTCTGCATCTAGTGCACATGATTATGGCGGTGTAGCTCAGTGGTAGAGCAAGCGACTCATAATCGCTGTGTCGCGAGTTCAATTCTCGCCATCGCTACCGGGAAAGGAAAGTGCCCCACAACGCGGGCGCTTTTTTACTACCGACTCCGGCCCAAGGGCTGGCGGTTTAGAAGTAAATCGCAGTTCTGGTAGGGTTGTGCATGCTGTCTTTGACAGTTACATGCATAGGGGCGTGGCGCAATTGGTAGCGCAACGGTCTCCAAAACCGTAGGTTGCAGGTTCGAGTCCTGTCGCCCCTGCCAAAACTTTTCCAAGGAGGAACCAGCTGTGAGCGATGAACAGCAGCCGATTAAGTCAGGCGCTTCACGCCCCACCGGTAAGCGCCAGCTCTCCGGTGCAGCTACCACCTCATCGCAGGCGTACACCGACAAGCGAGTTGTACGCGTAGAGGACAAAAAAGATGATGCAACCGTCGGCGGCGGTGTAGCCGCTTTCCCAAGCGAGGTTGCTTCCGAAATGAAGAAGGTCGTCTGGCCAACCGCAAAGGAAATGGTTCAGTACACCGTTATTACCTTCGCCTTCCTCATCGTCCTGACTGCCCTTGTCTGGGGAGTTGACACCCTGTCCGGTCTGGGAGTTGAGAAGATTCTGACTCCTTAGTAGTCTTTTAATACAAGCTTTTATCCCGCTGATTTCACTCGCGAGGCGAGGGAAACGGCGGGATACTTTTTGCCCTAGTGGCTTGGCGGGGCGGCGTTCGTTTAGGGGCCGCAACGCAGGTAGGCTAGGGCGCAGAAAATTCTTGAAGCGCCTGCTTCTTTAAAGCTCGCGCGCGAACGGATGGAGTAAAAGACCATGAGCGACGAGAACAACGTCGAAACGCCAGAAACCTCCCTCGAAGCGGCCCTCATCGGCAACGTACAGGACCAGGCAGCCGAAGCTGTGGCTGATTCCGAGTCCGCGGACGCACCTGCCGCAGAAGGTGCAGAAGCCGCTGAGGACGCGTCTAATTCTGCAGACGCAGAGGCTGCAAGCGCCGCTGAAGCTGAGGGAACCGAGGACGATGACTACCGCCGTCGTTTGCGCCAGTTCACCCGCGAGCTGAAGAAGCAGCCGGGCCAGTGGTACATCATCCAGTGCTACTCCGGCTACGAGAACAAGGTGAAGACCAACCTTGACATGCGCGCCCAGACTCTTGAAGTTGAGGATTCCATCTTTGAGGTTGTCGTTCCGGTCGAGCAGATTCTGGAAAACAAGGACGGCAAGAAGAAGATCGTCAAGCGCAAGCTGCTGCCGGGCTACGTCTTGGTCCGCATGGAGCTCAACGACGCCGCCTGGTCCGTCGTTCGCGAAACCCCTGGCGTGACCTCCTTCGTGGGCAACGAGGGCAATGCGACCCCGGTCAAGATCCGCGACGTCGCCAAGTTCCTCATGCCGAACGAGGCTGCACCGGAGTCCAACCAAAACGCTGGCGACCAAGACGGCGAGCAGGTCGTCGCAATGCCGGAGAAGGCTGCTGCGAAGGCTTACGCGCACGACTTCGAGGTCGGCGAGGCAGTTACCATCCTCTCCGGCCCGCTGGCATCCGTTTCCGCAACCATCTCCGAGATCGACCCAGAGACCGGTAAGATGCAGGGTCTGGTTTCCATCTTCGGCCGCGAGACTCCAGTCGAGCTTTCCCCGACCGAAATCGAGCGCGTCTCCTAAAACCACTTGGCGCGTAGCCTGGGAAAATGGCAGACTACGCGATTTGGTAGCAGGGCGCACGGTGTTCTAGGATGAAACGCCGTGCGCCTTTTTGCGTGCACAGACAACTAAACGTTTCTCCCCCCGGTGGCCCACTTGAGGTGAGCATCCGGACGGGGCGTTGTTATTCATCGTGGCAGCGCACCGGTAACACAGGAAAGAGGTAATTCGATGGCTCCGAAGAAGAAGGTTTCTGGTTTCATCAAGCTGCAGATTGAGGCTGGCGCTGCTAACCCAGCTCCGCCGGTTGGTCCGGCACTGGGTGCCCACGGCGTCAACATCATGGAGTTCTGCAAGGCTTACAACGCTGCGACTGAGTCCCAGCGCGGCAACGTTGTGCCTGTTGAGATCACCGTCTACGAGGATCGCTCCTTCGATTTCAAGCTGAAGACCCCGCCGGCAGCGAAGCTGCTGTTGAAGGCCGCTGGCATCAAGAAGGGCTCCGGCGTTCCTCACACCGACAAGGTCGGTTCCGTGACCTGGGATCAGTGCAAGGAGATTGCACAGACCAAGTTCGAGGATCTGAACGCTCGCGACATCGAGAACGGTGCTCGCATCATCGCCGGCACTGCTCGTTCCATGGGCATCACCGTCGACGGCATCCCAGCCAAGTAAACAACTTCATCAAAAAATGAGCGGCCATCTCGTGTGGTCGTTCGTGGTAGGGCCAGCTACGGCCCGCCAAGACCACACCAATCCAAGAAAAGGAATTGCTTAAATGAGCACCAACTCTAAGGCTTACAAGGCGGCTGCTGAGCTCGTCGACAAGTCCCGTCAGTACTCTCCGCTCGAGGCTGCAAAGCTCGCTAAGGAGACCTCCTCCAAGAACTTCGACGCTACTGTCGACGTCGTCTTCCGCCTGGGCGTTGACCCACGCAAGGCTGACCAGCTGGTTCGCGGCACCGTTTCCCTGCCTAACGGCACCGGTAAGGACGTTCGCGTAGCTGTCTTCGCAGAGGGCGAGAAGGCTGAGGCAGCTAAGGCTGCAGGCGCTGACATCGTCGGCACCGACGAGCTGATCTCCGCTATCAACGAGGGCAACATCGACTTCGACGTTGCAATCGCTACCCCGGACCAGATGGCTAAGGTCGGCCGCGTTGCACGTGTCCTCGGCCCACGTGGTCTGATGCCGAACCCGAAGACCGGCACCGTCACCGCTGACGTTGCGAAGGCTATCTCCGACGTCAAGGGCGGCAAGATCTCCTTCCGTGTTGACAAGGCTTCCAACCTGCACGCAATCCTGGGCAAGGCTTCCTTCGACGCTGAGAAGCTGGCTGAGAACTACGGCGCTCTCTACGATGAGATCCTGCGTCTGAAGCCGTCCTCTGCTAAGGGCCAGTACGTCAAGAAGGTAACCATCTCCACGACCTCCGGTCCTGGCATCCCGGTTGACGCTTCTGTTCAGAAGAACTACGCAGAGTAATTTCTGCTTCTGTTAGTGGTTCGCTTTAAGCGCCGCTGATGGTTCGCCCCGACCGCGTCGCGGTTGGGGCATTCTTTTGCCTTCTTGCCGTTTTCTAAATTTCAGGAAATTGGCAGGAACGCACAGGGGACTTGCAGGTTGAATTCATTGTCTCGCAAGTTCCATGCCCCATACTTATGTTGTGCGTTTGAGAGAGGCGCATGAGAGATAGAGAGAACACCCTGAGCTTTGCAGGGCGCAGCGGCTTGAGACCCCGCAGCGATATCCAAAGCGTATAGAGAGACATCGAGGGCCCCGGCCGTAAGGCTGGGGCCCTCGATGTTTTCCTGTTGCCTCGCCGGCCGTCTTGCATGACCGTGTTAGAACACGCGGCGGGCCTAGCAGATTTCCTGGTATGCGTCCAAGGCGGCTTGCCGCGACTGCTTGAGGTCCACGATGGGCGGTGGGCTAAGCGGTGGTGCCCACTGGCGCACGTAGGTGCCGTCGGGATCGAACTTGCAAATTGCCAGACTTCTCGTGCGGAAACTTCGCCCCAGCGTAGATGGGGCGAAGGCGCTGTAGACCTTATAGGGCTTAACGGCTTGTGGCTCCACCAGGCAATGGGCAGCAAAAGAGTGGATCTCGAGGCCTTGCGAGTGGAGGGATTCTTTTAAGACGGCGTCGATTGTCGACAGATGATAACGCCGGTTCCAGCACACGGCGGAAACGTTCTGAGACTCAGCGAAGGCAGGGATTGTCGTACGGGCGTCGCCGTTTAGCCTGTATAAAGGAACGTTATAGGAAGCGAGCTCTTCTGCGCGGCAGGAAAGGGAGCGTTCACGCCACCAGCTGGTCGCACTGCCCAAGGGGCGGCTACGCGGGTAGGCAGGTTCGTCTAGAACGCAGGCGATAACCTCGCCCCGGGAAGCAGCCCAGGTGAGTGCGGGGTTATCGCAAAGGCGCAGGTCATCGCGAAACCAAACAAGGGTGGTCATGGTATCCCAGCATACGGATGCACGGTGAGCGGGCAGAGAGATTGCCATGTAGCGTAGATGCGTGCGAAGGAATTAAGGCCGCGGCTTGCCTTTCATCCAGTACACGGACCAGATAACGTCTTCGCGCGGTACACCCCAGTCATGCACGGCTATCGAGCGCACTGCTTTGGCCAGGTCTCCTTCGCCTGACACCCACACCGAATCCGGCGCTGTATCCGCGGAGAATCGGGATCCAAGAAGCTGGCTAGCGCGCGTGCTGTGTTCCTCGTGCGGGGCGGTGATCATGGCGAGTGAGCGAACCTTGTCGCGCCACGTTTCCTCAAAGCCGTCTTCAACTTCAGCGTCGTCTGCGATCATGGCAACGACGTCGACTGCACCCAAGGTTTCCGGTGACAAGGCTTCGTAGTGCTCGAGGATGTGCCACAGCGCCGGAAGGGCAGAGGCATCTGCGAGCAATAGTTGTGACTTCTTAGGCGCTTGCCACCGCACTTGCCCGGTATATATTCCGGCGGTATCCCCGGGGTGGGCATTGAGGATCCAGCGTGATCCCGGGCCATTATCGCCATGGGTCACAACGTCGACATCGATGGTGCACGCTTCTTGGTTGAGCTTGCGAATTGTGTACCAGCGCAATGCTGGGCGTATGCCGTCGGGCAATCCGTTGACGGCAGCACGAACATTGGCATCTTCGACTGGGAGAGGGGAGAACTTCTGCCCGTCTTGGGGCATGAGGAGCCCAAAATACTCGTCAGGCCCGGCTAGGGGGTAGTCACTAAAAGCCGGCGAGTGAAAAGTTAAACGGTGCAGCCGCGGCTTGAGGCGGGTGTTCCCGGTGAGGGTGACGGGCAATAAGCGGTGATGCGTCAAGGGAATTGATCCTAGGTAGAGGCCAAATTTGAAACCATCATAACGTACAGGTTAGGCTAGCCTCAAATAATTTAGGGGTGCGAATGCTTGCGTGCTCGTTCCCGTTGAAGGAAAGGTTTTCATGGTTGCTATCAGTCGGCGCGCAAAAGGCGTGCTCGCTATTGTCTCAGTGGCAGCGATTGCTCTGACAGGGTGCTCGCGCGGAAGTGGCGAGGACAGTACGGGTGCGGACAGCGCTGAGGAGGTGCGCGTTGCCAGCCTAGGGCTGGGTGATGCCGATACCGTGCTGGCACTCGGAATCACTCCGGTTGCCGTAGCGCCATGGGGTGCGCAAGGCGACGGTGATGGCTCCGGCGTTGGCCCATGGGCGAAGGAGCTTCTGGGAGATGCCCAGCCCGAGGTGATCTATAACACCGCTTCCGGTTTCACGGCAGAGGTACTTGAGCAGGTCACTGCCTCGGATCCCACACAGATCATCGCCGTGAACCAAGCTGTGGACCAGGAAGCGAAGAAATCCCTCGAGGATATCGCCCCGCTGACCGTGAAGCCCGAAGGTTTCGAAG
This sequence comes from Corynebacterium sp. HMSC077D03, assembly GCF_001808545.1. NCBI lineage: Bacteria > Bacillati > Actinomycetota > Actinomycetes > Mycobacteriales > Corynebacteriaceae > Corynebacterium > Corynebacterium sp. HMSC077D03. The sequence goes on along the minus strand of NZ_KV793688.1, from coordinate 214,283 downwards.
ACTGGCAGATTCCCTGGGAGGAACAAGTCAAGACCATCGCCTCTGCCGTGGACAAGGAAGAGGAGGGGGAGAAGCTTATTGACCAGGCGGAGGACGCCTTCGAGCAGTTCAAGGACTCCCACCCGGAGCTGCAGGGCAAGCGAGCAGCCATCGTCATGCCCTATGAGGGGAAGCTGGGCCTCTACACAGCAGAGGACGGCCGCGGCCAGTTCATTGAGAACCTCGGTTTTGAGATTCCGCAGGAATTGCAGGGTGATGGTTCCAGCTTCTTCGTGGACTATGCCCCGGAAAACTACTCCCAGCTCAACAACGTGGACTACCTGTTCGTCTTGGACTACAACGGCGCGGTCGATGAAATCAAGAAGGATTCCACGTTCCAAGGCCTCGACGTGGTCAAGGATGGCCGCGTTCGCTACCTGGACACGGACACCGGCAATGCGATGAGCATTCCGAACCCGCTGACGATCCCGTGGGCCGTCGACAAGTTCGAAGAGAAGCTCTAAATGCTCGCACTACCGAGGAAGGCTGATGCTATCCACGGTGCTGCGGGTGCGCGCCACGGCGGTGAAGCAGCCGCATTGGATTCGCGGGGAAGAAGCCGCGCACTGCTCACCACGGCCCTAGTTGTGTCGACCCTCCTCCTTTTGCTGTGCTCGCTGGTAGTGGGGTCAAGGACTATCCCGTTTCCGGATCTGTTCGCTGCCCTCCTCCACGGGGGCGAGGCAGATATCGAGAATATCGTGTGGGATTTACGCATCCCCCGCACGTTCGTGGCCTACTTCGCGGGAGCTGCCATCGCGGTATCGGGTGTTATCGCTCAGTCTTGGACTAGGAACCCCTTGGCCGATCCGGGCTTCATTGGTATTACTGCGGGAGCCTCGTTCCTTGTTGCCCTCGGGACAACACTAGGGATCGCCACCTCAACCGGGATGCGGACAGCGCTCGCCCTCCTCGGCGCTGGCTTGGCCACGGCATTAGTGCTGGGTGTGTCCCGCAGGTTTCAGGATCCTTTGACGCTGGTCTTGGTCGGCGCAGGCGTTGCTGCTGCCTTGAGCTCTAGCGCCATGTTGATCGGCCTGTACTCCACGGATGTTCTCGACAGCATGCGCCGGTGGACCATCGGCTCCACGTTTGGGCGCGGCCCAGAGGATGTCGCCATTGCAGGTGTTGGGTTGCTAATCGGGCTTATCAGCGCCGCACGAGTGGCGCGCCCGCTCGACCTTTTAGCCATGGGGGAGGAATCCTCGGTGGCACTAGGCGGCTCGCCCACGCTGACGCGGCGCGGTGCTGCCTTGAGCATCGTTGTGCTAGCAGGATGCGCTACCGCGGCGACGGGGCCCATTGCCTTCGTTGGTTTTGCCATCCCCCATCTGCTGCGCCGGTTCACGGGGCCAGAAGTTACCGCGATGGTTGCGCCAGCCGCCTTACTCGGTGGCTGCTCCGTACTCGTTGCGGATATTCTGGGCCGCCTCATCGTGGGTCCCTCCGAGCTGGAGATGTCCATCGTCTTGGCCTTTGTGGGCGCACCATTTCTCATCTGGGCCGTACACCGTGGGGAGCACGAGCTATGAGGGGGTTGCAGAAGGGGGACGTCGTTAAGCATCTGCGTTCCCAAGAGCGGCAGCGCCGGACATGGATATGGGCAGCGACCTGCTTCTTTGTTGTGGTCGCCGCAAGCTCCTATGTCCTCATGCTAGGGCAGGGCCCTGTGGCCTTGAGCCCGGGGCAGGTCCTGGAGATTCTCAACGGCGGGGGAAGCCGCAGCGAAATTCGCGTTGTGTGGGACCTGCGCATGCCGGTAGCGCTAGCGACGCTCATCGTGGGTGCCGCGCTCGGACTGGCGGGGTCGTGGACGCAGTCGATGTCGCGCAATCCGCTGGCCTCTCCCGATATCCTTGGCGTGACTGGTGGTGCGTCCGTCATGGTGGTCCTCGGAACGGTGCTCTCCCGGCCTGTGCTTGCCGAAGGGCTCTCCATGTTCTGGTGGCGGGCCGGGCTCGCGTTGCTGGGTGCCGTGCTAGCAGCCATCCTGCTGGTAGCGCTTGGGGGAATCGGCACGAGCAACCGCATCGTTATCGTCGGAATCGCGCTCTCGCTGCTGTTTCAAGCGCTGGTGGCGTATCTTTTGCGCGCCGCCGAGCTCCTTCGCGCGGCGCAATCGCAGCTGTGGCTGGCGGGAACCACGGGCTTCGTGCGGATGGAGGTCATTGCTCCTCTTCTCGTGGGGTTGACTCCTTTCGTGGTGCTTGGTCTGTGGTGTGCCAGGGAGCTGCCACTTCTTGCGCATGATGATCTCTCGGCCCTTTCCCTCGGAGTTAACATCACGCGAACACGCGCGTTCCTGCTGGTCGCTGCTACGGGAATCTGCGCGGTGACTGTATCCGTGGCCGGCCCCATTGGTTTCATCGCGCTTCTCGCCCCGCATGTGGGGCGCATTGTTGCCCGGACGCCCACGCCTGTGCCGTTGGTTTCTTGCGCTGCTGGCGCCGCCTTGTTGAGTGCGTGCGCTGTGATTGCTGGAGCGTTGCCAATGGACGCTCCAGTGGGTGCAGTCTCCTCCATCATCGGAGGATGTGCCCTGGTCATCTTGGTGTGGAATGCCGCACGGAGGAGAGGATAAAAGCTAGTGAAAGACAGAGAAATTACGGCCACCGGTATCCATGCCGGCTATAAGGACGGGGACGACATCCTGTCCGGCGTTGACTTGGTGGCCCACCCGGGTGAAATCACCACGCTCATTGGGCCTAATGGCTGCGGCAAGTCCACGTTGCTGAAGACCTTGTCTAAAATTCTTCGCCCGCGGCAGGGGAGCGTGCATATCGGCGAGCTAGACGTACATGGCATGAGCCCGAAAGAAGCAGCTACCCACGTGGCGCTTCTTCCACAGCAGCCGACGGCGCCGGACGGGCTGCGGGTGGGCGAGCTTGTAGCGCGCGGGCGCTACCCGCACCTGGGCCGCGGTCGGGGACTGTCTGCGAAGGACCGCGACATCATCGCGCAGGCCTGCGTGGAGACGGGCATTACGGACTTCATCGACCGTGATATCGCGGCGCTCTCGGGTGGCCAACGCCAACGGGTGTGGCTGGCGCTTGCTCTGGCGCAGGACACGCCAGTGCTGCTTCTCGACGAACCCACAACCTTCCTCGACCCAGCCCACGCCATGAGCGTTTTGGAGCTCGTGCGCAAACAGGCCGACGCCGGGAAAACGGTGGTCGTTGTGCTGCACGATCTCATGCTGGCCGGCCAGTACTCCGACACCATGGTGGTCATGAACAACGGCGAGGTCATCGCGCAGGGAACTCCCCAGCAGGCGTTGACGAAAGAAGTGCTGGCAGCCGCCTATGGCATCGACGTCGAGATCTGGGATGACCCGCGAAGCGACGCCCCCGTCATCGTTCCGCGCGGGGTGCTCAGGGACTAAGAATTCTCGTTGGGTGAAACAGGGAGAAGGAAGCCCCGAGAGCCGCGATTTGGAGTTGGCTAGCGTGGCTTGTATAGTTCCTAGCGAAGTTTGAGCGGCCTGAAAGGTCGAGTCAAAGTTCACCGAAGACCGTCGGTCATCCGGGAGTCCGGATCGAAGGTTCCTCATCCTAGGGGACGGCCCACGCAGGAGACACTTTGCGATTAATCGCGGCATTCTCTTATGCTGCGCGCCCTGTGCTCTTGCACGGGGCATTTTTTATTGAAGATGTCTCGACGGAAAATCACAGAGATGTTTCGAAAGGAGGCGAAGTAGAACATGGCAAACCCGAAGAACACCGCAGATCTCGCGGAGCTCAAGGAGAAGCTCGCTGGCGCTGAGTCTATCGTGCTGACCGAGTACCGCGGCCTGACCGTTTCTCAGCTCCAGGAGCTGCGTAACAACCTCGGCTTTGACGTTGAGTACTCCGTCGCCAAGAACACCCTCTTCAAGATCGCCGCTAACGAGGCTGGCATCGAAGGTCTTGACGATAAGCTGACTGGCCCGACCGCAATTGCGTTCATCAAGGGTGAGGCAGTGGATGCCGCTAAGGTCATCAAGAAGTTCGCTGATGACAACAAGGCATTCGTCGTCAAGGGCGGCTACATGGATGGCAACGCTCTGTCCGCAGAGCAGGTTGCTGCCATCGCCGAGCTGGACAACCGCGAGACCACTCTCGCAAAGCTTGCCGGCGCTATGAAGGGTTCTATGGCAAAGGCTGCGGCTGCATTCAACGCTCCTGCTACCAAGATGGTCCGCACCGCTGCGGCCCTGCAGGACAAGAAGTCTGCCGAGGCTTAAAGTCGCCAATCAAGGCGCATAAAAATCAACACAAACACAATCTGGGTTGCATGCCAGCCCAAAAGAAAGGATGGCCATCATGGCTAAGCTCACCAAGGACGAGCTCATTGAAGCTTTCAAGGAAATGACCCTCATCGAGCTCTCCGAGTTCGTTAAGGAATTCGAAGAGGTCTTCGACGTTGAGGCTGCTGCTCCGGTTGCAGTTGCAGCTGCAGGCGCACCGGCTGCTGGTGGCGCTGCTGAGGAAGAGAAGGACGAGTTCGACGTCGTTCTGACCGACGCTGGCGCAAAGAAAATCGGCGTCATCAAGGCTGTTCGCGAGATCGTCTCCGGCCTGGGCCTGAAGGAAGCTAAGGAGCTCGTTGAGGGCGCACCGAAGGCAATCCTCGAGGGCGCTTCCAAGGACGACGCTGAGGCTGCTAAGACTAAGCTGGAAGAGGCTGGCGCTTCTGTCGAGCTCAAGTAATTTTACTTGGCTTATAACCCCGTTTCCCGCTGGGAGACGGGGTTATTCCCGTTTTGGAGGTGTTTGTCCTTCCCCGCCCCGCGTGCAGATTCCAGTCTCCGCGGACGCGACCTGTAGAATAATCCACCATGCTGCCCAAATCCCGAATCTTTTCTGTCCTGCTTCTAGGCCTCGGCGTTGCGCTAATGGCCGCAGGTATCGCGGCGCCGAAGTTCTTGAGCTTCGAACCGCGCATTCCTTTGGATTTGCAGCACACCACGTGGACGCTGCACGACGATTCCGCCAAGTCGCAGGTAGTGACAGGGGAGGGCACGAGTCCTTACGAGGGGCCAATGACCTATCAGCTCAACATGGACATTCAAGATCCTTCAGATAAAGAGCAGGCCACGCTCCGCATCGGGGAGTCGGCCATGCGCGGAGATAGTGGCAAGGTGGAGGATCTTTCCATGGCGCGCGTGTGGAGCTACTCCATGGACCGCCTGAGCGGTGACGCGCTTGGCGACGCCTCCCTTACCCACACCCTGGGCAGCCCTACCGCACAGGTCACCGTCGATGGTGTGTGGCTAAAGTTCCCAGCAGCAACCGAGCAGACTACGTACCCAGTCTTTGACCCCTATCTGCGCAAGGCTGCCGATGCCGTCTTCGAAGAGGAGATGGAAATCGAGGGGCGCACCGTCTATCGCTTCCATCAAGAAGTTGAGCCGACCAACCTCGCGACCTTGTACCCAGGGCAGACCACTACCACCTTGCACAATGAAGATGATTCGACCGAGCAGGGTTACCTATTCCACAAGGCGACACGCGACTTCTACGTCGATCAGGTAAGCGGCATGGTGGTAGGAATGGACGTGGCCATCGATGACTATTGGGGAGACCGCAGTGGTGCCGGCCGCGAAACCCAATTCATGTTCGAGGGCAAGACCTCTGACGAGGATCGTGCCGCCTTCCTCGCACAAGCCGCGGAATTCCCAAAGCCCGCCTTTGCCACCATGGTTCGCTGGGCCGTCTTGGGCCTAGGCGCGGTGCTGACTCTCATCGGTTTGGCTGGGGCATTGGGTGCCTTCCAGAAGCGCCGCCGCAAGTAACATGCTGATTTCGCCTTTACACGGTGGGAACTTTCCTATAAGCTATATCGTTGCGCTGGAATCTGGATCTTCGGTGCACATTTAGCCTTTCAAGTAGGTGATGGCAAAACCGACTTGACAAGGTGATTTTGTGCATTCTGAACCCAGACAATCTACAGCAGACCGAATGCTAAATTTACCAGCGGTTTTGCACCTCGTCGGCCAGGGCGGGGAGGCAATCCGCGTGAGGTGCTGGAAGGACCCATCTTGGCAGTCTCCCGCCAGACCAAGTCAGTGGCCAATATCCCTGGAGCCCCGAAGCGATACTCGTTCGCGAAAATCAACGAGCCTATCGCCGTCCCGGGCCTCCTCGATCTACAACTCGATTCCTTCGCATGGCTGATCGGCTCGCCAGAGTGGCGCGAGCGCGAGCAGGCTGAGCGCGGTCCCGAGGCTCGCGTCACCAGCGGCCTCGAGGACATCCTTGAGGAACTGTCTCCGATTCAGGACTACTCGGGCAACATGTCCCTGTCCCTGTCGGAGCCTCGCTTCGAGCCGGTGAAAAACACCGTCGACGAGTGCAAGGAAAAGGACATCAACTACTCCGCGCCGCTGTACGTGACCGCAGAGTTCATCAACAACGACACCCAGGAGATCAAGTCTCAGACCGTCTTCATCGGTGACTTCCCGATGATGACTGACAAGGGTACGTTCATCGTTAACGGTACCGAGCGTGTCGTCGTTTCCCAGCTCGTTCGCTCCCCGGGCGTCTACTTCGATCAGACCATCGATAAGTCCACCGAGCGTCCGCTGCACTCCGTGAAGGTGATTCCTTCCCGCGGTGCATGGCTGGAATTCGACGTCGACAAGCGCGATACCGTCGGCGTCCGCATCGACCGTAAGCGTCGCCAGCCGGTAACCGTGCTGCTCAAGGCCCTTGGTTGGTCCGAGGAGCAGATCCGTGAGCGCTTCGGCTTCTCCGAGCTGATGATGTCTACCCTCGAGTCCGATGGTGTGGCAAACACTGACGAGGCTTTGCTGGAGATCTACCGCAAGCAGCGTCCGGGCGAGCAGCCAACCCGCGAGCTCGCGCAGTCCCTGCTGGATAACTCCTTCTTCCGTGCAAAGCGCTACGACCTCGCAAAGGTGGGCCGTTACAAGGTCAACCGCAAGCTGGGTCTGGGCGGTGACCACGACGGTCTGATGACCCTGACCGAGGAAGACATTGCTGTCACCCTCGAGTACCTGGTACGCCTGCACGTAGGCGAGCGTGAGATGACCGCTCCGAACGGCGAGACCATCGCCATCCACACCGACGACATCGACCACTTTGGTAACCGTCGTCTGCGTACCGTCGGCGAGCTCATCCAGAACCAGGTCCGCGTTGGCCTGTCCCGTATGGAGCGCGTCGTCCGTGAGCGCATGACCACCCAGGATGCGGAGTCCATCACTCCGACCTCCCTTATCAACGTGCGTCCGGTTTCTGCTGCTATCCGCGAGTTCTTCGGTACCTCGCAGCTGTCCCAGTTCATGGACCACAACAACTCCCTGTCTGGTCTGACCCACAAGCGCCGTCTGTCCGCGCTGGGCCCAGGCGGTCTGTCCCGCGAGCGCGCCGGCATTGAGGTCCGAGACGTACACGCTTCTCACTACGGCCGTATGTGCCCGATTGAGACTCCGGAGGGCCCGAACATTGGTCTGATTGGCTCCCTGGCCTCCTACGCTCGCGTCAATGCTTTCGGCTTCATCGAGACCCCGTACCGCAAGGTTGTTGACGGCAAGGTCACCGACGAGGTCGAGTACCTCACCGCTGATGAGGAAGATAAGTTCGCAATTGCGCAGGCGGAAATCGAGAAGGAAGCTGACGGCACCATCGTCGGCACCCGTATCGAGGTCCGCCTGAAGGACGGCGACATCGGAGTTACCGACGCTTCCGGCGTCGACTACGTTGACGTTTCCCCACGCCAGATGGTTTCCGTGGCAACCGCCATGATTCCGTTCTTGGAGCACGACGATGCTAACCGTGCGCTGATGGGCGCTAACATGCAGCGCCAGGCAGTGCCGCTGGTGCGCTCCGAGGCACCTTTCGTTGGTACCGGTATGGAGCAGCGCGCTGCATACGACGCCGGCGACCTCATCATCACCCCGAAGGCTGGCGTTGTAGAAAACGTCACCGCTGATCTCATCACCATCATGGATGACGAGGGCCAGCGTGACACCTACATGTTGCGTAAGTTTGAGCGCACCAACCAGGGCACCAACTACAACCAAACCCCGCTCGTCGAGCTGGGCCAGCGCGTAGAGGTCGGCCAGGTTCTGGCTGACGGCCCGGGTACCCACAACGGCGAGATGTCCCTGGGCCGCAACCTGTTGGTTGCCTTCATGCCTTGGGAAGGCCACAACTACGAGGATGCAATCATCCTGAACCAGCGCATCGTCGAGGACGATGTTCTGACCTCCATCCACATCGAGGAGCACGAGATCGATGCTCGCGATACCAAGCTGGGTGCCGAGGAAATCACCCGCGAGATCCCGAACGTCTCTGACGATGTTCTGCGCGACCTGGATGAGCGAGGCATCGTTCGCATTGGTGCTGATGTTCGCGCAGGCGACATTCTCGTCGGTAAGGTCACCCCGAAGGGTGAGACCGAGCTGACCCCGGAGGAGCGCTTGCTGCGCGCCATCTTCGGTGAGAAGGCACGTGAGGTTCGCGATACCTCCATGAAGGTTCCTCACGGTGAGAACGGCAAGGTCATTGGCGTTGCTCGCTTCTCTCGCGAAGACGACGACGATCTGGCACCGGGCGTCAACGAGATGATCCGCGTTTACGTCGCTCAGAAGCGCAAGATCCAGGATGGCGATAAGCTCGCTGGCCGTCACGGCAACAAGGGTGTCGTGGGCAAGATCCTGCCGCCAGAGGACATGCCATTCATGGCTGACGGCACGCCTGTCGACGTCATCTTGAACACCCACGGTGTTCCGCGTCGTATGAACATCGGCCAGGTCCTCGAGGTCCACCTTGGCTGGCTGGCACACGCCGGCTGGAAGGTCGACGTTGATGACCCAGCTAACGCTGAGCTGCTCAAGACCCTGCCGGAAGAGCTTTACGACGTCCCGGCTGGTTCCCTGACCGCAACCCCGGTATTCGACGGTGCTTCCAACGAGGAGATCGGCCGCCTGCTGGCTTCCTCCCGCCCGAACCGCGACGGTGACGTCATGGTTGACGAGCACGGCAAGGCACAGCTTTTCGACGGCCGTTCTGGCGAGCCGTACAAGTACCCGGTTTCCGTCGGCTACATGTACATGCTCAAGCTGCACCACCTGGTCGACGAAAAGATTCACGCTCGTTCCACCGGCCCTTACTCCATGATTACCCAGCAGCCGTTGGGTGGTAAGGCGCAGTTCGGTGGCCAGCGCTTCGGCGAGATGGAGGTGTGGGCAATGCAGGCTTATGGCGCTGCCTACACCCTGCAGGAGCTGCTGACCATCAAGTCTGACGACGTCGTCGGCCGTGTGAAGGTCTACGAGGCAATCGTGAAGGGCGACAACATCCCGGATCCAGGTATCCCGGAGTCCTTCAAGGTCCTCCTCAAGGAGCTGCAGTCGCTGTGTCTGAACGTGGAGGTTCTCTCCACCGACGGCACGCCGATGGAGCTGTCTGGCTCTGACGATGACGACATGGATAGCCCGTCGCTGGGTATTAACCTTTCGCGCGACGAGCGCGCTGACGCCGACATCGCATAGCACGCTTGAGCTCAAGCGTGAGAGCTTACGGTCCTGGCTGGTGGCCCCCGAGCTACCAGCAGGGCACACTATTTGAGAATTTTTTAAAGCCATCAACGTTCCCCACACTCGCGTGGGGATGAAAGGGAGACATTACGTGTTTGACGTAAATCTCTTCGACGAGCTCCGCATCGGTCTGGCCACTGCCGATGACATTCGCCGTTGGTCCAAGGGCGAGGTTAAAAAGCCTGAGACCATCAACTACCGCACCCTGAAGCCGGAAAAGGACGGCCTGTTCTGCGAGCGCATCTTCGGCCCAACCCGTGACTGGGAGTGCGCTTGCGGTAAGTACAAGCGTGTTCGCTACAAGGGCATCATCTGTGAGCGCTGCGGCGTCGAGGTCACCAAGTCCAAGGTTCGCCGTGAGCGCATGGGCCACATCGAGCTGGCTGCTCCGGTAACCCACATCTGGTACTTCAAGGGCGTTCCTTCCCGCCTGGGTTACCTTCTGGACCTTGCTCCGAAGGACCTGGAGCGCATCATCTACTTCGCAGCCAACATCATCACCTCTGTTGATGAAGAGGCTCGCCACAACGACCAGTCCACCCTTGAAGCAGAGATGCTTCTGGAGAAGAAGGACGTCGAGGAAGACACCGAGTCTGAGATCGCAGAGCGCGCTGCCAAACTCGAGCAGGATCTGGCTGAGCTGGAGGCTGCTGGCGCAAAGGCTGACGCACGCCGCAAGGTCCAGAACGCTGCTGACAAGGAGATGCAGCACATCCGTGAGCGCGGCGAGCGCGAGGTCGCACGACTGGATGAAATCTGGAACACCTTCCTGAAGCTGGCTCCGAAGCAGATGATCATCGACGAGACCATCTACGAAGAGCTCGTTGATCGCTACGAGGATTACTTCACCGGCGGCATGGGTGCTGAGGCTATCCAGACCCTTATCCGTAACTTCGATCTCGAGGCTGAGGCCGAAGAGCTGCGCGAAGTCATCAACAATGGCAAGGGCCAGAAGAAGATGCGCGCGCTGAAGCGTCTGAAGGTCGTAGCAGCCTTCCTGCGCTCCGGTAACGACCCGGCAGGCATGGTCCTGGACGCGATCCCGGTTATCCCGCCGGAGCTGCGCCCGATGGTTCAGCTCGACGGTGGCCGTTTTGCCACCTCCGACCTGAACGACCTGTACCGCCGCGTTATCAACCGCAACAACCGCCTGAAGCGCATGATCGATCTCGGCGCTCCTGAGATCATCGTTAACAACGAGAAGCGCATGCTGCAGGAGTCTGTTGACGCGCTCTTCGACAACGGCCGTCGCGGCCGCCCGGTCACCGGACCTGGCAACCGTCCGCTGAAGTCTCTGTCTGACTTGCTCAAGGGCAAGCAGGGCCGTTTCCGTCAGAACCTGCTGGGTAAGCGTGTTGACTACTCCGGCCGTTCCGTTATTATCGTCGGCCCGCAGCTGAAGCTCCACGAGTGTGGTTTGCCGAAGCTGATGGCTCTCGAGCTGTTCAAGCCTTTCGTCATGAAGCGCTTGGTCGAAAACGACTACGCACAGAACATCAAGTCTGCAAAGCGCATGGTTGAGCGCCAGCGCCCTGAGGTTTGGGACGTTCTGGAAGAGGCTATTTCCGAGCACCCGGTTATGCTCAACCGTGCACCTACGCTGCACCGTCTGGGTATCCAGGCCTTCGAGCCGAAGCTGGTCGAGGGTAAGGCAATTCAGCTGCACCCGCTGGCTTGCGAGGCGTTCAACGCTGACTTCGACGGTGACCAGATGGCAGTTCACCTGCCGCTGTCCGCAGAGGCACAGGCTGAGGCTCGTGTCCTCATGCTCGCTTCCAACAACATTCTTTCCCCGGCATCCGGTAAGCCGCTGGCTATGCCGCGTCTGGATATGGTCACCGGTCTTTACTACCTGACCATGGACAAGGCAGAGGGCGAGATCGGCGGCGAGGGCCGCTACACCGAGGCGACCGAAAACGGCCCCGCAACCGGTGTTTACTCCTCCTACGCCGAGGCCATCATGGCTCGCGACCGCGGCGTTCTGGGCCTGCAGGCACCAATCAAGGTCCGCATCTCCCACCTGCGTCCGCCGGCTGAGATCGAGGCTGAGCAGTTCCCTGATGGTTGGCAGAAGGGCCAGGCTTGGATGGCGCAGACCACCCTTGGCCGCATCATGTTCAACGACTTGCTGCCGTGGAACTACCCGTACCTCGAGGGCGTCATGGTCCGTAAGGGCGGCGCCAAGAACTCCGTACTGCTCGGTGACGTCATTAACGACCTCGCTGCTAAGTACCCGATGATCACCGTTGCCCAGGTTCTGGACAAGATGAAGGATGCCGGTTTCTACTGGGCAACCCGCTCTGGCGTGACCATCACCATGGACGACGTTCTGGTCCTTCCGAACAAGACCGAGGTTCTCGAGTCTTACGAGAAGGAAGCACAGCGCATCGAGCGCAAGTACTGGGAGCAGGGTGCGCTGACCGAGCGTGAGCGTTACGACCGCCTGGTTGAGCTCTGGAAGGACGCTACCGACACCGTTGGTAAGGCAGTCGAGGATCTCTACCCGGATGACAACCCGATTCCGATGATCGTTAAGTCTGGTGCAGCGGGTAACATGCGTCAGATCTGGACCCTGGCCGGCATGAAGGGCATGGTCGTGAACTCCAAGGGTGACTACATCACCCGTCCGATTAAGACCTCCTTCCGTGAGGGTCTGTCGGTCTTGGAGTACTTCAACAACTCGCACGGTTCCCGTAAGGGCCTAGCCGATACCGCACTGCGTACCGCGGACTCCGGCTACCTCACCCGTCGTCTCGTTGACGTGGCACAGGACGTCATCGTCCGTGAAGAGGACTGTGGCACCCGCCAGGGCGTCCGCGTTCCGCTGGGCGAGTGGGCCGGCGACAAGCTGGTTCAACACGAGCTGTGGGAGACTTCCGCATCCGGCCGCGTTGTCGCGTCCGATGTGAAGGCTGAAGATGGCACCGTCGTTGCAGAGGCAGGCTCTGACCTGACCGAGGAACTGACCGAGAAGATCCTGGCTGCCGGCATCGCCGAGGTCAAGGTTCGCTCCGTCCTTACCTGCCAGACCCCAGCCGGCGTTTGTGCGAAGTGCTACGGCAAGTCCATGGCCTCCGGCCAGCTTGTCGACATCGGCGAGGCAGTCGGCATCGTGGCTGCACAGTCCATTGGTGAGCCGGGTACCCAGCTGACCATGCGTACGTTCCACCAGGGTGGTGTCGGTGGCGACATTACCGGCGGTCTGCCACGTGTGCAGGAGCTGTTCGAAGCACGTAATCCGAAGAACCGTGCGCCGATCGCATCCGTTGACGGCACCGTGTCCCTGTCCGATGAGGGCAACTTCTGGACCCTGACCATCACTCCGGATGACGGTTCCGACAACGTCGTCTACGAGAAGCTGTCGAAGCGCCAGGGCCTGGCACAGGTCCGCCGCCCGATGGAGTCCAACCCGGACGCAATGATCGAGCGTTCCCTGCGCGACGGTGACCACGTCACCACCGGCGAGCGCCTGATGCGTGGTGCGGCTGATCCGCACGACGTCCTCGAGGTCCTCGGTCGCCGCGGCGTCGAGAAGCACCTCATCGACGAGGTGCAGGCCGTTTACCGTACCCAGGGTGTTGCCATCCACGACAAGCACATCGAGATCATCATCCGCCAGATGCTGCGTCGCGGTACCGTCATTGACTCCGGCTCCACCGACTACCTGCCGGGCGTTCTGGTTGACCTCTCTGAGGCCAAGCAGGTCAACGCCGCACAGGTTGCCGAGGGCGGCGAGCCAGCTCAGCTGCGCTCCGAGATCATGGGTATCACCAAGGCATCGCTGGCTACCGAGTCCTGGCTGTCCGCGGCCTCCTTCCAGGAGACCACGCGCGTGCTTACCGACGCCGCTATTAACAAGCGCTCCGATCAGCTCATTGGCCTGAAGGAGAACGTCATCATCGGTAAGCTCATCCCTGCTGGTACCGGTATCTCGCGTTACCGCAACATCTCCGTTAAGCCGACCGAGGCCGCACGCAACGCTGCGTACTCGATCCCGACTTACGGCGATTCCATCTACGGCGACGATGGATTCGGTGAGTTCACCGGCGCATCCGTCCCGCTGGATGAGGACTTCACGTTCTAAGTCCACCCCCGCGCGATGTCCCAGCTTTCTGGGTATAACGCTGCGGCTTTGAGAGGCTCCATGCTTTTAGGCATGGGGCCTTTTACTTTTGCTAGCATTAGTGGGTCCAAATTGACGAAGTCATCTAATTACACAGCGAACACGGGTGCTTTCTCCCTCCTTAGACCGAAACTCAGGAACAACAAACGCAGCATTTTGCGCGGGAGAAGGCTGAGACCCCCACATATGGGGAACCGTTGCACCTGATCCGGGTAATACCGGCGCGAGGGAGGAAAATGTCTACTACACCTGCATCTTCGGCACGCACTGCGCACAAGGCTGGAAAGCCCAACCGCCGCTGGCGCGTCGTCGACATCGTCGTGGCCGCGGTCTTGTCAGTGGCGTGTGGCCTGATTTTCTTGTTCTGGAACACCGCGGGCTATGCCGGCTACGAGGCTCTCGATGCCTTTACCCCTGGACTGGGCGGTTTGGCCTCTGGCATCTGGTTGCTGGGAGGCGTGCTCGGTGGGCTTATCATCCGCAAGCCAGGTGCGGCGCTCTTTGTGGAGCTGCTCGCTGCCTGCGTCTCCGCCGCTCTTGGCTCCCAGTGGGGCGCGGCAACCTTGCTCTCTGGCATCGCCCAGGGCATCGGCGTGGAGATTGTCTTCGCCATCTTTGCCTACCGTTCTTTTAACCTGCTTGTTGCCACCATCGCTGGCCTAGCCGCCGGCGTCGGTGCATGGACTTTGGAGCTCTTCACTGCCGGCCACCTAGCCCGTTCCGTTGAATACAACATCATCTACTTGGTGTGCACCTGCCTTTCCGGCGCAATCCTCGCCGGTGTGCTGGGCTACTTCACGGTCAAGGCGCTCGCGGCCACTGGTGCGCTCGACCGCTTTGCTGCAGGCCGCGAGTCTTAAGAAGCACTTTCAAGAATGGTTTCTGGAACAGGCATCCGCGTAGAAGGCTTCGGCTGGACCCATGCCGGGCGCGCAGAGCCGGCGCTGCGGGATGTTGCTTTCCACGTCGAGCCCGGCGACCGAATTCTGCTGTGCGGTGACTCCGGTTCTGGCAAGTCCACGCTCTTGGCGGCTCTTGCCGGAGTGCTCGGCGGCGACGAGGAAGGCGAGCAGGTAGGAGAGATCCAGCTCTTCGGAGCTGGTACCGCGGGCAATGGTGAGTGGCCTGGCGAAGGCATGCCAGTGGGGCTGGTCCTGCAGGATCCTGATTCCCAAGTAATTTCCTCGCGAGTGGGCGACGACGTTGCTTTCGGCTGCGAGAACCTTGGCCTCGAACGCTCTGAGATTTGGCGCCGCGTCGACCAAGCCTTGGAGCTGGTGGGTCTTGACCTTCCACGTGACTATCCCACCGCTCGGCTTTCCGGTGGCCAGAAGCAACGCTTGGCTTTGGCGGGCGTGATGGCGATGGGCGCAGGACTTATCTTGTTGGACGAGCCCACGGCGAACCTCGACCCAGAGGGAGCCGATTCGGTGGTCCGCGCAGTAACCCAGCTAGTAGAGCGCACCGGCGCCACGCTCATCGTGGTTGAGCACCAGCCAGATAGATGGCGTCACCTGCTGCAACGCGGACTACTCATCGAGGACGGGCAGGTTGCGCTTGACGCTTCCATGGGCGAGGTGCTGGAAGCACGCGCCCAGGCGATGCCCACGCTGCCACAGGCTCGCGTTCAACAAGACGTATCCAGCCTTGAACCAGCAATGTGGTCGAAGGACCTGCTGACTCGTTTTGGTCCGCCGCGTACCTTTGAGCTTCCTACGGGAGCTTCGACCGTGGTGACTGGCCCTAATGGTGCTGGCAAGACCACCTGGCTGGAAACCATGGCCGGGCTGTTGCCGTATACGTCGGGTGAGGTGGGCGTCGCCGAGCACGTGCGCCGCGGCCTTAAAGGAGACCCGGCAACGTGGAAGTCGCGGGAGCTCGCGCATCGCATTGGGTACGTGTTTCAGAACCCAGAACATCAATTCGTTGCGCGCAGCGTTGCCGATGAACTGCGCGTGGGACCCCGAGTGATGGGCGAGGAGATCCCAGAAAAGCGCATCGCGGAACTAGTAGAGCGCCTGCGTTTGGGGCAGCTGCTTGGCGCCAATCCCTTCACCCTTTCGGGCGGAGAGAAACGGCGCCTTTCGGTGGCCACAGCATTGGTCAGCGCGCCGGCGGTGCTGTTGCTTGATGAGCCGACGTTTGGCCAGGATCCGCAGACCTTCGCGGAACTGGTGTGGATGCTGCGCGAGTTAAGCGATGAGGGAGTGACCATTGCCTCGGTAACCCACGATCCCCTCTTCATCGCGGCTCTCGGTGACCACCGCGTGGAGGTGCCACGTGCCTAATATCTTGTCCGGCGTAAACCCATTGACGCGGGTTTACCTTATGCTGGCGCTGACCTTGCCGTTGTTTCTCTCGGTGGATTGGGTCTCCGCCGCGGTTTCTTTGGTCATCACCTTCGTATTTGCGCCGCTGTGTGGAGTCAGCTGGGGAAAGCTCATAAGGAGCGGATGGTTCCTGTTTATCCTCGCCGCACTGTCTGGCGTGTCGATGTTGCTGTATGGCGCCGAGGGCGGGGAGGTTTACTTCCGGCTTTGGCTCATCGTGGTTTCGGAGAACTCGGTGCGCCTTTCGGTGGCGATGATGCTGCGTGTGCTCGCGGTAGCGCTGCCAATGATTGTTCTCGCGCGCGACATTGATCCCACACGCTTAGGCGACGCCCTGGCGCAGAACCTTCGCCTGCCTTCGCGTTTTGTTATTGGCGCGGTCGCCGGTGTGTGTATGGCGACGCTGTTTCGAGACGACTGGGATTCCATGGCTCGTGCCCGGAGGGCGCGGGGATTGGGGGATCGCGGCAAGGTTAAGCATTTGCTTACGATGTCCTTCGGCCTTTTGGTAGTGGCGCTACGTCGCGGCGGCAAGCTGGCCACGGCGATGGAGGCCCGCGGCTTTGGACGTACTCCGCTGTACTCGCCGTCACGCACGTGGGCGCGCGAGTCGCGTGTGAGCAGGAAAGATTGGCTCATCATGTTAGCCGGTTCACTTTTGGCAGCAGTGCCGGTGGTAGCGTCGGTAGTTACAGATTCCTGGAGATTCTTCGGTCTATAAGACGAAAGGGCCACGAAGCATGGACTTCGACAGTCAGCTCGACCGCCTCATCGAGGATGTCATCAAGGCTGCCGCGACGCGCAAGAAACCCTTCAAGCCGGTGACGGTGCTCATCGATGGGCCATCGGGTGCTGGCAAGACGTGGGCCTGCGCCGCCCTCGCCGATAGAGCAGGCTGGCGTGTGGTGCACCTGGACGAGTTCTATCCCGGTTGGCACGGCCTTGAGCAGGGCTCCCAGATGGTTGCCGAACAGGTGCTGCGCGGGGCCAATCCTGGCTACTGGCGCTGGGATTGGGAAGCCAATGCGCCCGGTGAGTGGGCGAGTTTGGACGCGCGCGATGACCTTATCGTGGAGGGAGTCGGTGCGGTTACCCCAGAAAATATCGCCGCCGCTCAGGAGCGCGGCACCGTGATTACGGTGGGCCTCGACGGCCCGCGCGAAAAGCGCTATGAGCGAGCCATCGAGCGAGATCCGGACTACGCAGAGTGGTTCGAGACCTGGGAGGCACAGGAGAAGGTTTACTTCTCCGAGCACGCCACCGACGCCGAATTTACGTGGGTTTGGCAGTAGCTTCCGCCCCGCGGTAGACGCCGTGCTTGTCGACGTCGTGTGCCCACTGGCGCACGAGCTTAAGTCCTTGTTGTGCAACGCGTTCTTCCAGCTCGGGAAGCCGTGCCTCTATGCAGGAGCCGGGCCACAAAGTGGTGCGGGCCTGTAGTTTTAGCCGCCCTGCCCGGGCGTTTTCTGCCAACAGATAAAAGGACTCCCACATCCGCTGCGCTTGGGCGCGGCTGCAGCCGGTGACCTGTGGCAGATCATCTGGCAAGGCCTTGACATCGATGCCTATCCATTCTGGCCGCGTCAGGGGGTTATCCACGAGCTTTTCCAACCTGCTCGGCAGGTATCCGCTCGTGTGGAGACCAACCTTAAAGCCAGCCGCGTGGGCTTCGGCTATCGCTTGCGGCAGCCCGGGCGCGGAAAGTGGCTCGCCGCCGGAAAAGACTACGCCGTCGAGAAGCCCACGGCGCTTGGATAGCAAGGAAAACGCGTCCTGCCAGCTATAGTTTCCCGGCCCAAAGGCCTGCAGCTGCGGGTTATGGCAGTAGCTGCAGCGCAGCGGGCAGCCGTTGAGGAATAACGTCATGGTCAGGTGGTCCGGCCAATCCGAAGCCGAGAAGGGGATAAGCCCGCCAATCGGCAGCAGCGTTCTGGAATTTAGCTTCGGCTCTTGCAACGAAGGTGCAGTCTTAGACGCTGGCCGCAAGCCTCTCGTCGAAGTACTGGCGCTCATGGAACTCTCCCTTCTTGCCCGTGTTGAAGCTAGAGACTGGCCGGAAATAGCCCATCACGCGCGTCCACATCTCGGTGGTGGAGCCGCAGTCGGGGCAGTGCGGATGCTCGCCGGATATGTATCCGTGGGAGCTACAAATGGAGAAAGTCGGCGTTATGGTGACATAGGGCAGGCGGAATTTTTCCAGCGAGCGGCGCACCAGGGTCGCACAAGCCTTGCCGGTCGACATCGCCGAACCCATGTAGAGATGCAGCACCGTTCCGCCGGTGTATTGGGTCTGCAGGTCCTCTTGGGCTGCAAGTGCGGTGAAAGGATCGGGAGTGTGCGCGACGGGCAGTTGCGAGGAATTGGTGTAATACGGTTCTTCTGCGGTGCCGGCATGCAGTATGTCTGGATAACGCTTCAGATCTTCGCGGGCGAAGCGGTACGTAGCGCCCTCGGCGGGTGAAGCCTCGAGGTTATAAAGGTGCCCGGTCTTCTCCTGGGCGTCGACAAGCAGTGCGCGAACCCGCTCGAGCAGACGCAGAACCTGTGCGTGGCCGCGCGTATCGGTGAGATCGTAGGCATTGGAAGTGAAGTTGCGGATCATCTCGTTGCAGCCGTTGACCCCGATGGTGGAGAAGTGGTTATCCAAGCTGGGTAGCCAACGCTTGGTATAGGGGAAAAGACCTTTGTCCAAGCACTCGTTAACAAAGGCGCGGCGGCGCTCGAGCGTGTCGACGCCGAGATCTACCAGCTCTGCGACGCGCGCCAATAGCGCCTCCTCGTCGCCGCGGTAGAGGTAGCCCAGGCGTGCGCAGTTGAGCGTGACCACGCCGATGGAGCCGGTCAACTCGGCCGAGCCGAACAAGCCATTGCCGCGCTTTAATAGCTCGCGCAGGTCCAGCTGCAGCCGGCAGCACATGGAACGAATCATGCCTGGGTCTAGATCAGAGTTGAGGAAGTTCTGGAAGTAGGGCAGCCCGTACTTCGCGGTCATACTAAACAACGCCTCGGCGTTCTCGCTGTCCCAATCGAAGTCCGGGGTGATGTTGTAGGTGGGGATAGGAAAGGTGAAAGGCCTACCGTCCGCGTCGCCGGCGGACATCACCTCGATGAAGGCACGGTTGATGATGACCATCTCCGCCTCCAAGTCGCCGTAACAGAAGTCGACGGGCTCGCCGCCGATGAGCGGTACCTGGTCGCGTAAGTCGGCAGGGCAGTGCCAATCGAAAGTGAGGTTTGTAAATGGCGTCTGCGTGCCCCAGCGGGAAGGCACGTTCAAGTTGAAGATGAACTCCTGCATGTGCTGGAGCACCTGGCCGTAGCTGAGGCTATCCAGCCGCACGAAAGGCGCCATGTAGGTATCGAAGCTGGAGAAGGCCTGCGCGCCTGCCCACTCGTTTTGCAGAGTGCCCAGGAAGTTGACGATCTGTCCGCACGCGGAGGAAAAGTGCTTCGGTGGTGCTGAAGAGATAGTGCCTGGAACGCCACCGAATCCCTCTTCTAGAACTCGGCGCAGTGACCAGCCAGCGCAATAGCCGCTGAGCATGTCTAGATCATGGATGTGAATATCACCGGCTCGGTGTGCACTTCCCGCGGCTGGCGTAAAGACCTCATCTAGCCAGTAATTAGCGGTTACTTTGCCAGCGTTGTTAAGAATCAACCCTCCTAGCGAGAAATCCTGATTGGCATTGGCGTTGATGCGCCAATCGCGCCGGCCCAAGTACTCTTCGATGGAATCTGCGACGTTAATGGTCCGTGAACCCATGTAGTTCTTCCCTTCGTTATGGAAATGGAGCGCTGGTACAGCGAAAAGCTCGCTGCCTTTCCAGCTCTGATGGCACGCCCAGGCGTGCATGTGGGGGAATTAGGTGGCAACTGCAGTCATGTGGGAGGACTTGCGGCAAGCCGGGATGCCAAAAAGCCACCACGCAGCGCCGGGCGACACGAAATAACATAGCTGTAATTTCTGCCGGGGCGAGCAACTAAAACACAAGATATTCGCACTAATGGGTTTATCGTTTCTATATATAGTGGTTCGAATGTTGAAACGCCGACGGGGCGTGTGCCTATTTAGTGGATGTGATTGTTGTCCCTATAGGCCTCGCCTAATGCCCGATTTTGGGTGGGGATCAAAGTTCCGGGGAATTTGTCGCAGGCGGGCTCGGGTGGGGTGTGGCGTCGTAAAGCCTTGCGTTATTCCTGCCTGCGACGATTGGATAAATCGCCAGGTAGGTGGAATTTGGATGTTTTGCGTGTCGCTGCTATTGTTCGAAGAGGTTTCGCCTTCATGTGGGGCGAAAAGTCTGATCGATTAATCGGCTTGAATGGCTGATTGATGTTCTGGACATGCGGAAGGGCCCCGGAAAAGAGCCCCTATTTTTGCGTGTTTGGGCAGCATCGGTCAGTTCAGCCGAAGTCATACAGAAAGACTAGATTTATGCCAACTATTCAGCAGCTGGTCCGTAAGGGCCGCCATGATAAGCGCTCCAAGGTCGCAACCGCAGCGCTGAAGGGCTCCCCTCAGCGTCGTGGCGTTTGCACCCGCGTTTACACCACCACCCCGAAGAAGCCGAACTCTGCACTGCGTAAGGTCGCTCGTGTTCGCCTGACCTCCGGTATCGAGGTTTCCGCGTACATCCCAGGCGAGGGCCACAACCTGCAGGAGCACTCCATGGTGCTCGTCCGCGGCGGTCGTGTTAGGGACCTCCCGGGTGTTCGTTACAAGATTATCCGTGGCGCACTGGATACCCAGGGCGTTAAGGACCGCAAGCAGGCTCGTTCCCGCTACGGTGCAAAGAAGGGACAGTAATCAACAATGCGTAAGAATGCTGCTCCGAAGCGTCCTGTAGTTAAGGACCCGGTATACAACTCCGAGCAGGTCACCATGCTCGTGAACAAGATCCTCCTCGATGGCAAGAAGTCCACCGCAGAGCGCATCGTCTACGGTGCACTCGAGGCTTGCCGTGAGAAGACCGGTACCGACCCAGTCGGCACCCTGGAGAAGGCTCTGGGCAACATCCGCCCGGACCTCGAGGTTCGCTCCCGCCGTGTCGGTGGTGCTACCTACCAGGTGCCAGTTGAGGTTAAGCCGGCTCGCGCTAACCCCCTCGCTCTGCGTTGGTTGGTGACTTTCACCCGCCAGCGTCGTGAGAACACCATGATCGAGCGTCTCGCTAACGAGATCCTGGATGCATCCAACGGTCTTGGTGCTTCCGTGAAGCGTCGTGAAGATACCCACAAGATGGCTGAGGCAAACCGCGCCTTCGCACACTACCGCTGGTAATTTTCCAGCGTATGCCTATGGTCCGAGCAACGTAATAGTTTTGCTGAACAGTTCCACCCGCTTTCTGCGGTTGAAACTGCAAACATAACTTCATATCGTTGCTCGGGCCATTTTTCTAAGCTGGTGTCTTCTCCTTGTGGGCAGACGGCTAGCTTGGGGAGGCGGGCTACATAAAGGTGTATTAAGGTGCACCGCTGGAAGTTTTAGTAGCCCTGCGGCTGCTAAGACGGCCGAGACGTGGCAAAATTAATAAAGACCTATCCATGCGGACGGATTGGTGCTGGAACCTCGCTTTGAAAGCGGGGAACCGGCGCGAAGCGTCCACGATAAATAAGTTGGGGTAAAACCGTGGCACAAGAAGTGCTTAAGGACCTTCACAAGGTCCGCAACATCGGCATCATGGCTCACATCGATGCTGGTAAGACCACCACCACCGAGCGTATTCTCTTCTACACCGGTATTAACCGTAAGGTCGGCGAGACGCACGATGGCGCATCCACCACTGACTGGATGGAGCAGGAGAAGGAGCGCGGTATCACCATTACCTCCGCTGCTGTTACCTGTTTCTGGGACAACAACCAGATCAACATCATCGACACCCCGGGTCACGTTGACTTCACCGTTGAGGTCGAGCGTTCCCTGCGTGTCCTGGATGGCGCTGTTGCTGTCTTCGACGGCAAGGAAGGCGTTGAGCCACAGTCCGAGCAGGTGTGGCGTCAGGCTGCTAAGTATGACGTTCCGCGTATCTGCTTCGTCAACAAGATGGACAAGCTGGGCGCTGACTTCTACTTCACCGTTCAGACCATCATCGATCGCCTCGGCGCTAAGCCACTGGTTCTGCAGCTGCCAATCGGCGCTGAGGACGACTTCGACGGTGTTGTTGACCTGCTGAACATGCGTGCCATCACTTGGCGCGGCAAGGTCGAGACCGGTGCTGAACCGACCATCGAGGAGATCCCTGCTGACCTGCAGGAGAAGGCTGAAGAGTACCGCGAGAAGCTGCTCGAGGCTGTTGCTGAGTCTGACGAAGAGCTCATGGAGAAGTACTTCGGCGGCGAGGAGCTGACCCTTGACGAGATCAAGGCAGCAATCCGCAAGATGACCATCAACTCCGAGATCTACCCGGTTCTGTGTGGTACCGCTTACCGCAACAAGGGCGTTCAGCCGCTGCTCGACGCGGTCGTTGACTTCCTTCCGAGCCCGCTGGACGTCGGTGAGGTCATTGGCCACGCTGTTGGTAACGAGGACGAGCAGGTTACCCGCAAGCCGGCTGTTTCCTCCCCGTTCTCCGCACTGTCCTTCAAGATTGCTGCACACCCGTTCTTCGGCCAGCTGAACTTCGTTCGCGTTTACTCCGGCCAGGTCTTCCCAGGTACCGAGGTGCTCAACTCCACCAAGGGTAAGAAGGAGCGCATCGGTAAGCTGTTCCAGATGCACGCCAACAAGGAAAACCCTGTTGAGCAGGCTGACGCAGGTAACATCTACGCAGTTATCGGCCTGAAGGAAACCACCACGGGCGACACCCTGTGCGACAAGGACAACCCAATCATCCTCGAGTCCATGGACTTCCCGGAGCCGGTTATCAAGGTTTCCATCGAGCCAAAGACCAAGGCTGACCAGGAGAAGCTGGGTACCGCTATCCAGAAGCTCGCTGCTGAGGACCCAACCTTCACCGTCGAGCTCGACGAAGAGACCGGCCAGACCGTTATCGGCGGCATGGGCGAGCTCCACCTCGACGTTCTGGTTGACCGTATGAAGCGCGAGTTCAAGGTCGAGGCAAACATCGGTAACCCACAGGTTGCTTACCGCGAGACCATCCGCAAGACGGTTCAGTCCCTGGACTACACCCACAAGAAGCAGACCGGTGGTTCTGGTCAGTTCGCAAAGGTCATCGTCACCATCGAGCCTTACAACCCGGACCCAGAGACGCTGGAGGAGGGCGAGTCCGCAACCTACAAGTTCGAGAACGCCGTCACCGGTGGCCGCGTTCCGAAGGAGTACATCCCTTCCGTCGACGCTGGTATCCAGGACGCAATGCAGTACGGCTACCTCGCTGGCTTCCCGCTGGTTAACATCAAGGCAACCCTCGAGGACGGCGCTTACCACGACGTCGACTCCTCCGAGATGGCCTTCAAGCTCGCTGGCTCCCAGGTTCTGAAGGAAGCTGTTGCTAAGGCAAAGCCAGTCCTTCTTGAGCCGGTCATGGCCGTTGAGGTTGTTACCCCTGAGGAGTACATGGGCACCGTTAACGGTGACATCAGCTCCCGTCGTGGCCAGGTCTTCGCTATGGAAGACCGCTCCGGCGCAAAGGTTGTCAAGGCAAAGGTTCCGCTGTCCGAGATGTTCGGTTACATCGGCGACCTGCGTTCTTCCACCGCTGGCCGCGCAAACTTCACCATGGTCTTCGATTCCTACGCTGAGGTTCCTTCCTCCGTTGCAACCGAGATCATCGAAGAGCGCACCGGCAACAAGGCCTAACTAGCCTTAAGGCAATCGCCACCCCCTCACGCTTCAGCCCCGCATACGGCTGGTAGTCTTTGCCAGTAGATTCCAGTTGCGGGGCGGGGCAAGAGCTTGCAGCTTTTCTCCCGCGTGAGGCAACTGGTTGGGTAGCGGTTGGCTGAACTTGCACTTGCAAAAAGTGTTGGTTGAGCCGGCCGTTACCCTCCCAGGATCCGTTATCAGATTCTTGTCGAGGGTCAACGACCGCACAACATGCGCGGGGTTACCTCCTATTTAGGCGGTTTGAAAAAACTGCGGCATAAATCTAGGATCGTGTAACTGGCACGTAAAGAAAGCGTCATTAGCGCTTCGGAGTTTTCGTTCCAAGTGCCAATGACATTAACCAACCACGTGGCTGCCTATGCAGCCGCCATAGAGTCCAGGAGGACAAACAGTGGCAAAGGAGAAGTTCGAGCGTACGAAGCCGCATGTTAACATCGGCACCATCGGACACGTCGACCACGGCAAGACCACCACCACCGCAGCGATCACCAAGGTTCTGGCTGACCAGTACCCTGAGGAGAACACCGCTTTCGCATTCGACATGATCGATAAGGCTCCTGAGGAGAAGGAGCGCGGTATTACCATCAACATCTCCCACGTTGAGTACTCCACCCCGAAGCGCCACTACGCACACGTTGACGCTCCGGGCCACGCCGACTACATCAAGAACATGATTACCGGTGCTGCTCAGATGGACGGCGCTATCCTGGTTGTTGCTGCAACCGATGGCCCGATGCCGCAGACCCGCGAGCACGTTCTTCTGGCTCGCCAGGTTGGCGTTCCTTACATCCTCGTTGCACTGAACAAGTGCGACATGGTTGACGACGAGGAAATCATCGAGCTCGTCGAGATGGAGATCCGCGAGCTGCTCGCTGAGCAGGACTACGACGAGGAAGCTCCGATCGTTCACATCTCCGCTCTGAAGGCTCTTGAGGGCGACGAGAAGTGGGTACAGGCTGTTGTCGACCTCATGCAGGCTTGCGATGACTCCATCCCGGATCCGGAGCGCGAGCTGGACAAGCCGTTCCTGATGCCTATCGAGGACATCTTCACCATCACCGGCCGCGGTACCGTTGTTACCGGCCGTGTTGAGCGTGGCTCCCTGAACGTCAACGAGGACGTTGAGATCATCGGTATCCAGGAGAAGTCCATCTCCACCACCGTTACCGGTATCGAGATGTTCCGCAAGATGATGGACTACACCGAGGCTGGCGACAACTGTGGCCTGCTTCTGCGTGGTACCAAGCGTGAAGAGGTTGAGCGTGGCCAGGTTGTTATCAAGCCGGGCGCTTACACCCCTCACACCCAGTTCGAGGGTTCCGTCTACGTCCTGAAGAAGGAAGAGGGCGGCCGCCACACCCCGTTCATGGACAACTACCGTCCGCAGTTCTACTTCCGCACCACCGACGTTACCGGCGTCATCAAGCTGCCTGAGGGCACCGAGATGGTTATGCCTGGCGACAACGTCGAGATGTCCGTCGAGCTGATCCAGCCGGTCGCTATGGACGAGGGCCTGCGCTTCGCTATCCGCGAGGGCTCCCGCACCGTCGGCGCTGGCCGCGTTACCAAGATCATCAAGTAAGAGCATTTGCTTGAGCGTTTAAAGTAACGCCCTTTAAAGCCACCGCTTTCCCTTTCCGGGAAGGCGGTGGCTTTTTGCGTGTCTTGCTCCCGCGCCAGTTAAGCTATGAGCCATGCTTGATCCCACACGCATCGACCGCACCCTGCAGGCTCTGAAAGCTGCGTGGGAAGGTCAGCCGGAGCTGCCCTTGGGCACGCTGTTTGCAATGCTGGCCAACCAAGGCCTCGGATGGGGTGCTGACGACGCGGATATGGTTCGTGCGTTGGAGCAAATGGCGCGGTTGCATCCACCGACACTGCCGCTTGGCGACGGCCGCGTGGAGGAAG
Source organism: Corynebacterium sp. HMSC077D03 (assembly GCF_001808545.1). Lineage (NCBI taxonomy): Bacteria > Bacillati > Actinomycetota > Actinomycetes > Mycobacteriales > Corynebacteriaceae > Corynebacterium > Corynebacterium sp. HMSC077D03. Next base: position 188,556 of record NZ_KV793688.1, on the reverse strand, counting down.
GATTGTGGCTACTCGTCACCCAGCGTGAGCGCGTGACTATTGACGAGGCAAATGTGGTCATTCGCCGTACCAGCGATGATGGTCCGCGGCAGCCGGTGGCGTGGCAGTACTCGGCTGTTCGGCCAGTGGGGCCTGGTCGACCTCTTGTTATCAAGGACTCGGAGTCCATCGAACATCGCTATGGCGTAGTGGAGTCAATTACCCGCCTAAAGCAAGATTCACGCCAGCTCAGCGGGTTGAAAAGGCGCAACGTAGGGGAGCGGGCGTGGCTTATCCGCACCGAGCTGGAAACCATCCTTTTGGACCACGGCTTACATGCATTTAAAATTGCACGGCGCTGCCTGCAACGTGCTGACTATTCCTGGAAGCAGATTCTGCAGTGTAGCCCCGGGAAGCCTTTGCAAGTATCGCTGTCACGTGGGGTTACGCATGAATTTGGGGCGGTCACCGAGGTACTCCTCGCTGAATCCGCCCCTGATGCCGCCGATGGCTACATTGACTAGTCCTTCAGTGCCTTAACCTGGCTAAAGTGCAGCTTGTACACGGTATCTAGATTGGCGTCGGGAAAAGCTGAGCGGAAGTCCTTCTCGCTGGTTTCGACAGCCTTGGTTAGCTCATCTAGTGGCATATCCGCGCTGGCTTCTATCTTGTATTGCAAGGTCGGCCGCGCACGGTCATAGGCCACCAACCGGTGAACCTTCTCGACTCCGTCGAGAGCATCAAAGCTTTTGGCCACGGCACCAGCAATAGCTTGCATATTGGTGGAAATGGCGCCTTCATCATTCGAAGAATCGGATGCGACGTTGTTGAAGCGCCGGTGGCGCAAGTTCGCCACGATGAGCCAGATGCCGGCTACCGCTAGGAGCATGGTGGCTGCACCCAGCGCTACCGGCCACCAATTAGCGCTAGGCAGTGCTGCCCAAGCGTCGTGATCAACCCAGCGTGCCAGGGAAGTGGCGAAGGGAACCTCAAAATGGATGAGGATCGGCCAAAGCCCTAGCGCAATGAGGACTACGGCGATGAGGAATAACAAGAAACGGTCGAATGCTGCCAAGCCCTTAGACATGATTATCGACCTCCGGGAGATTTTCTGCCTTTACTTTTAGCTGTGGGGCGCGCTCCAACGAGGAAAGGGCTTGCGATACAGCCTCTTCCACGCGGCTGACCAACAGATTGTCCTCAGTGTCGCCGTTGACGGTGATATCGACGCCGATCTTCTTCTTGCTGATTACTGCGCGGCTACGGGCAGCACTGACGCCGGGCACGCGGCGCGCAGCGGCTGAGGCTACGCGCGCGATGTCTACCGAGCGCAGCCACATCGAGGCGGTGTCGGAGGAGAGCCTGGTATGTGTCTTTTTGCGTGGTTTGAACACCGCAATGAGCAAGATAAGGCCAATGGCAATAGCGATGCCGCCGCCTATCAGCATCCAGGTTTCGACCGCGTCCTGTGACATCACGTCGATGAAAGGCTGCAGCCAGGAATTGGCTTTAGTGCTGACAGCCCACGTTTCCCTTCCGAGAAAAGCTGCGGCGCCCAAGCAAACGATTCCGAGGACAACGGCCCATTTACGGGCTGCAGGGGATGCCGCCGGCCTTTGGCCAAAGCCCTGCGGGAGAGCATCTTTCTTAGACATCCTGGCCCCCTCTGTACATAGGGTTGATTGTGATTTCGCGCAGTGGCTGTGGACGGGGCGCTACAACATGCCGAACCGGCGCGGTACCTTGCAGTGAGGCCTGGCGGACAGGTGCTGGCTCGGGTACGCGGACTGTGCGCAGCGCAACCGGGCGGGGAGCACTTACCGGACGCGGCTGCAGCGGCCGAGGAGCGGCCACGCTGCGTACGGCGACGGGATTGGGAGCGGTGACAGGGCGGACGTGGTTAGGCGTGGGCGCCGTTACCTGCAAAAGCCTAGTTGGCTCCGGGGCGCGTACGGACGCGACCTGAAGCGGAGCGCTGTCAGCGTCGATAGAGCGCACCGGTTGCGGGGCAGGCGCATCTATATTGCGTATTGGCACCGTATGGTTGGTGGTTATCGGTTTAAGCTGGCGCTCCGGAAGTGACCGCGGAGTGATTGCCCGTGGCGTTTGTCGCGCGTCGACGGCAGGGCCTGACACGCGCTCGCCCGGTACTGCTGCGGCAACGGTGACGTTGACGCGGGTGGTGCGGTAGCCGGTATAGGCCGCAACCCATTCCTCGATGGCTTTGCGGGTCGACTTCGCTACGTCTGTGACAGGACTCGGCCAGGTCACCGCGATCGAGGCATCCACCGCTAGCACCTCGGAAGCAGGATCGCTCTGGATAAGCAGGCGCGGAAATGCGCGCCCAGCTAAGCCGGCGAGCTTGGCGTCGATGGCTTCGGTCCCGGGGACGGAAGCGATGGCGCTAGTGACAATGTGTTCGAGAGCCTTGTGCGTAAACCGCAAGGTGCCATCAGTGCGCTGTTGTGGCGTGGCAGATGGCATTATCCCTGCCCTTTATCCTTGCCGATAATTCCATACCACACGGCGGTGAGGTCGATACGGCCGTCGAAGTGCGCACCTACAACACCACCGATGGCGGCAAGCAGGATGGCCAACACCGTGGGCCACAGGCCAAGGTGGATGAAAAAGGCCAAAACCAGACCGGCAACAATGCCCAGCGTGGAGTAGTTCTTCATAATTTTCCTTCTTAATCTTCCAGTGCGCTGCTTAAAGCATCAGCCACGACGACATCAACGCGTTGCAGTCCCGGGCAGGCCTCGAGCGCCGCGGTGCGGGCGGCGTCCGCGATTGTGGCAACCGGAATGCGCTTCGCGACGTCGATTACAAGGTGTACCTCGATATGGCTATCGTCGCGCGGACTCGGGCGCTTTATGCCGCCGATGCGCTTGCCGGGGTAAAGCAACGCAACTTCGCCGAAAGAACCGGGATGCAGCTTGGCGACGCCCTGGATGCCTGCTACTGAGTCGACGATGCGATGTGCAGCAGCGGCATCTAGTTCAAAGCGCTCCGGAGTGGACTCCATCATTTAAATAACTGCCTTAGTCTTTGAAAGGCCTATTCCTGGCCCTGTGCCAAAGCGTTGTTGGAGGCCTGCTCGCTGGCAGTGTCTTCCTTTGGCAGTTTGACGTCGTGGACCACAACGTCAACGCGCTCAACGCCCAGGCCGGTCATGCGCTCGACAGCATTCATGATGTTGCGGCGGATAGCCTCAGCCAGCTCGTGGATAGCAACACCGAACTCGGCGATGATGGCAACTTCGATGGTGGCAACAGCGTTGTTGACCTGAACCGTTACGCCCTGGCGTACATCCTCGGATGCGCCGAAGGACTCACGGATGGATCCCATCATGCGTGCGCCGCCACCGCCCAGTGCGGCAACGCCGGAAACCTCGCGGGCGGCGATGCCAGCGATCTTGGAAACCACGGCGTCGTCGATAGTGGTGGTGCCGTACTCGGTTTCCAGGTTCTTGTTGACCTCCGGGGCAGCAGCGGCGGTGTTTGCCTGCTCGGTGGAAGTTGCTGCGTTCTGTGCGGTGTTCTGGGCAGCGTTCTGATCAGTATTCGCTGGGGTATTAGCGGTCATTGTGCTTATTCCTTATCTATAGGGACTTGATTGCGGGAAGTTTCGCCTTAACAAGAAAGCTACCTTTCCGAGCCTATATCTGAATGCGGACATTGTGGGGTGCTGAGGTGCAATCTTTTGGAAAACGTGACTTTGCACACGGTTTGGAAAAAAGTTTGGAAAACGCGCGATTACATGCTTAAATACAAGGGTTGCTTTAACACAACGGCGTTTGGAAATCGTGGGTGAAACACCCCCGATATTCAACAAAGTTGCTGGTAAAGCGAACATGACACCTTCGCAGGTGGGCACTTTTTAAGTGTGTGCCGAGAAGGTCATTCAATCGGGCTAGGTCCGCGTTTAGTAGAGACATCCCGAGCGAATGGACCGGAGAAGGGGCATGGCAAATAAACAGCGGCAGTATATGAATTGGATTTGTGCCTCCACGTGTAATGCGTGAGGAACCGTCCTCTTTCTATAGAACTTTGACTTACGGGTCTTGTACCCCGTCGAAAGCACTGCAACCAGGTTTATTGCCAGGTCGCAACTTTTGGTCGTCATGACAGTCAGACAACTGGCGTTGCGCCCAGGCCCTAGAGTCCGGACAACGTTATAGAGAAATCGAGAAGCAATTCCCACCGCTTCACGCCCCGGATACGCCGGGAATGTGAATGTGGGGTAGCGAGGAAGAGGATAAGCGTGGCGGGACAAAAAATCCGCATTCGGCTGAAGGCCTATGATCACGAGGCTATCGACGCTTCTGCAAAGAAGATCGTCGAGACCGTTACCCGTACGGGTGCTCGTGTTGTTGGCCCAGTGCCGCTCCCAACCGAGAAGAACGTATACGCCGTTATTCGTTCTCCGCACAACTACAAGGACTCTCGCGAGCACTTCGAGATGCGCACTCACAAGCGCCTCATCGACATTCTCGACCCGACCCCGAAGACCGTTGACGCTTTGATGCGCATCGACCTTCCGGCCAGCGTCGACGTAAACATTCAGTAGTGTAAAGCGATCGACGAATAGATATTTGGTGGAGAACTAACAATGAGTGAAAACGAGATCAAGGGCATTCTGGGCAAGAAGCTCGGCATGACCCAGATCTTCGACGAGGAAAACCGCGTTGTACCGGTTACCGTCGTTGAAGCTGGGCCGTGCGTTGTTACCCAGATTCGCACCGCAGAAACCGATGGCTACAACGCCATCCAGATCGCATTTGGCGAAATCGACCCACGCAAGGCAAACAAGCCTGCCGCAGGTCACTTCAAGAAGGCTGGCGTAACCCCACGTCGCCACGTTGCCGAAATCCGCATGGATGACACCTCTGCTTACGAGGTTGGCCAGGAAGTTACCGCTGACATCTTCGAGGGCATCACCTTCGTTGACGTCACCGGCACGACCAAGGGCCACGGCTACGCTGGCGCCATGAAGCGCCACGGCTTCGCAGGTCAGGGTGCTGCCCACGGTAACCAGGCTGCTCACCGCCGCGTCGGCGGCATCGGCGCCTGCGCTACCCCGGCTCGCGTCTTCAAGGGCACCCGCATGGCTGGCCGCATGGGCCACGACCGTGTGACCACCCAGAACCTGAAGATTCAGAAGATCGATGCCGAGTCCAACCTGCTGCTCATCAAGGGTGCTATCCCTGGTGCACGCGGTGGCCTCGTCACCGTTAAGACCGCAGTGAAGGGCGGTGCACACGCATGAGCAACCTCAAGCTAGACGTCCAGACCGCTGAGGGTAAGACCAACGGCTCTGTCGAGCTGCCAGCAGAGATCTTTGACACCGAGGCATCCATCGCTTTGATGCACCAGGTTGTCAACGCTCAGCTTGCTGCTGCGCGCCAGGGCACCCACAAGGCAAAGACCCGTGGCGAGGTTTCCGGCGGTGGCCGTAAGCCTTTCCGCCAGAAGGGCACCGGTCGTGCACGCCAGGGCTCGATCCGCGCACCGCACTACGCAGGTGGCGGCATCTCCCACGGCCCGGTTCCGCGCGACTACGCACAGCGCACCCCTAAGAAGATGATCAAGGCTGCTCTCTTTGGTGCACTGTCCGACCGCGCTCGCAACGAGCGTATCCACGTAATCGAAGAGCTCGTCCCGGGCCAGACCCCGTCCACCAAGGCGGCTAAGGCTTTCATCGAGCGTCTGACCGAGCGCAAGAACGTGCTGCTCGTTGTCGGCCGCGAGGACATCAACGCTCGCCGCAGCGCCAACAACCTGCCTAACGTCCAGATCCTGGACGCAGGCCAGCTGAACACCTACGACGTCCTTTACTCTGACGACGTTGTGTTCTCCGTTGAGGCTCTGCACACCTTCGTCGCTCGCGCTCAGGGTGCGAACGAGGAAGTTAAGGAGGAGAAGTAATGGCTAAGCTCGCTAACCCGCGTGACATTGTCATCGCACCGGTCGTTTCCGAGAAGTCCTACGGCCTGATGGAGCAGAACGTCTACACGTTCTACGTCTCCACGGACTCCAACAAGACCCAGATCAAAGATGCCATCGAGCAGATCTTCGGCGTAAAGGTTGACTCCGTGAACACCGTCAACCGTGCAGGTAAGCGTAAGCGCACCCGCACCGGTTTCGGTCAGCGTAAGTCCACCAAGCGCGCTTATGTGACGCTTCGCGAAGGCAGCGACTCCATCGACATCTTCGGCGGCGGCGCTTAAGCGCCACCGGAGAGCCGAAAGGAAAAGGAAGAATTATGGCTATTCGTAAGTACAAGCCGACAACTCCGGGTCGCCGCGCATCCTCCGTGTCCGAGTTCGAGGAGATCACTCGTTCCACTCCGGAGAAGTCCCTGCTGCGCCCGCTGACCAAGACTGGTGGTCGTAACAACTACGGCCGCATCACCCCCCGCCACATCGGCGGTGGCCACAAACGTCGTTACCGTCTGATCGACTTCCGTCGTACGGACAAGGACGGTATCCCGGCAAAGGTTGCTCACATCGAGTACGACCCGAACCGCACCGCAAACATCGCTCTTCTGCACTACGCAGATGGCGAGAAGCGCTACATCATCGCCCCTAAGGGCCTGAAGCAGGGCACCATCGTTGAGGCCGGCGCTAACGCCGACATCAAGGTTGGTAACAACCTGCCGCTGCGCAACATCCCAACCGGTACCACCATCCACGCTGTGGAGCTCAAGCCGGGCGCAGGCGCTAAGCTTGCTCGCTCCGCTGGTGCTTCCATCCAGCTGCTGGGTAAGGAAGGCAAGTACGCAATCCTGCGTATGCCGTCCTCCGAGATCCGCCGCGTCGACATCCGTTGCCGCGCAACCGTGGGTGAGGTCGGTAACGCTGACCAGATGAACATCCGTTGGGGTAAGGCCGGCCGTATGCGCTGGAAGGGCGTTCGCCCGACCGTCCGTGGTGTCGTCATGAACCCGGTTGACCACCCACACGGTGGTGGTGAGGGTAAGACCTCCGGTGGTCGCCACCCTGTGTCCCCATGGGGCAAGAAGGAGGGTCGCACCCGCAACCCGAACCGTTACTCGAACAACATGATCGTGCGCCGTCGTCGCCCGAACAAGAAGCGCTAAGAGGAGGTAAACAATGCCACGCAGCCTTAAGAAAGGCCCGTTCGTCGATGAGCACCTCCTCAACAAGGTGGATGCTCAGAACGAGGCTGGCACCAAGCAGGTCATCAAGACCTGGTCTCGCCGCTCGACCATTCTGCCTGACTTCATCGGTCACACCTTCGCCGTCCATGACGGACGTAAGCACGTGCCGGTGTTCGTAGAGGACTCCATGGTCGGCCACAAGCTCGGTGAGTTCGCACCAACCAAGACTTTCAAGGGTCACATCAAGGACGATAAGAAGGGACGTCGATAAGCGATGAGTGAAACCATCACCTCCGCATCCGCAACGGCCCGCTACGTCCGCGTTACTCCGATGAAGGCACGCCGTGTCATCGATCTGGTTCGCGGCAAGTCCGTAGCCGAGGCACTTGCAATCCTGAAGTACGCTCCGCAGGGCGCTGCTAAGCCAGTCGCTAAGGTTGTTGCTTCTGCAGCTGCTAACGCTGAGAACAACTTCGGTCTGGACCCACGCACCCTGGTCGTCTCCGAGGCATACGCCAACGAGGGCCCGACCATGCGTCGTTTCCAGCCACGCGCACAGGGCCGTGCATTCATGATTCGTAAGCGCACCAGCCACATCACCGTGGTGGTCGAGAGCCAGAAGGAAGGGGCCAAGTAATGGGCCAGAAAATCCATCCTCACGGCCTACGTTTGGGCATCACTTCCGACTGGAAGACCCACTGGTTCGCCGATAAGGACTACGCGAACTACGTAGCCGAAGACATCAAGATCCGTCAGTACCTCGAGAAGGGCCTCGACCGCGCCGGCATTGCCGACGTCGTTATCGAGCGCACCCGTGACCGCGTACGCGTCGACATTCACACCGCCCGCCCAGGCATCGTGATCGGCCGCCGCGGTGCTGAGGCAGACCGCATCCGCCGCGAGCTCGAGAAGCTCACCGGCAAGATGGTCGCCCTCAACATTCTCGAGGTCAAGCAGGTCGACGCAAACGCAACCCTCGTTGCTCAGTCCGTCGCCGAGCAGCTGGTTAACCGTGTTGCATTCCGTCGTGCAATGCGCAAGGCTATCCAGTCCGCTATGCGCCAGCCGCAGGTCAAGGGTATTAAGATCCTCTTGAACGGTCGTCTGGGCGGCGCCGAGATGTCCCGTACCGAGCGCTACCACGAGGGTCGCGTTCCGCTGCACACTCTTCGCGCCGAGATCGACTACGGCACCGCAGAGGCTCACACCACCTTCGGCCGCATTGGCATCAAGGTGTGGATCTACAAGGGTGACGTCGTCGGTGGCGTACGCGAATCCGAACTGAACGCTCCGGCGCAGGGCCGTGGCCGCGGTGACCGTAACGGTCGTCCGCGCCGTGGTGGCCAGCGTCGTCAGCGCGCACAGCAGAAGCAGGAGGGCTAATCCATGCTGATTCCTAAGCGCGTTAAGTACCGCCGCCAGCACCGTCCTACCCGTACCGGTGTTTCCAAGGGCGGTAACCGCATCAACTTTGGTGATTACGCAATCCAGGCTCTCGAGCCGGCTTACATCACCAACCGTCAGATTGAGGCCGCACGTATTGCCATCAACCGCCACGTCAAGCGTGGTGGCAAGGTGTGGATCAACATCTTCCCGGACCGTCCGTTGACCCAGAAGCCGCTCGGCGTTCGTATGGGTTCCGGTAAGGGCCCGGTTGAGAAGTGGGTCGCCAACGTTAAGCCGGGCCGCGTCCTCTTCGAGATGTCCTACCCGAACGAGGCCACCGCAATTGAGGCACTGCGCCGCGCAGGCCAGAAGCTTCCTTGCAAGGTCCGCATCATCAAGAAGGAGGACCAGTTCTAATGGCAACCGGTACCCCCGCCCACGAGTTCCGTGAGCTCGACAACGCTGAGCTGGAAAAGCGTCTGCAGGATGCGAAGGAAGAGCTGTTCAACCTTCGTTTCCAGAAGGCTACCGGCCAGCTGACCAACAACCGCCGCATCGGCACGGTTAAGCGCGACATTGCCCGCATCTACACCGTTCTTCGCGAGCGCGAGCTGGGCCTGTCCGTAGTTCCGGGAGCTGAGGCTTAATCATGAGTGAGGCAAACGTGAACGAAGTAAAGAAGGAGCGCGGTGCGCGCAAGACCCGCATCGGTATCGTAGTTTCCGACAAGATGGATAAGACCATCGTCGTCGAGCTCGAGGATCGCAAGCAGCACGCGCTTTACGGCAAGATCATGCGCTCTAACAAGAAGGTTAAGGCACATGACGAGAACGAGACCGCCGGCGTCGGCGACCGCGTTCTGATCGCCGAGACCCGCCCGCTGTCTAAGGACAAGCACTTCCGTCTCGTCGAGGTCGTTGAGAAGGCTAAGTAAAACCTAGCTTTTCAACACTTAAGCCGGCCGAGCTTTTCCTCCTTTAGGAAGAAGGCTCGGCCGGCTTTTCATATGCGCGTATTTTTTAAGCGTTCGTCGCGCTGCCCGGTATAGCAACGTATCTAGCGTGGTCTCCCAGTAGACAGTGTCGATGCCGACACCGCGGTCGTCGCAAAGCGTGTCTGCTCTATCGGCATAGCGGGATAGTGCCGTCATACTCTGCTTGTTGGTAGACCAAGTCTTGGCCAGGATGGGGCATTTCAACCGCATTGCGGCGGTGCAGATATGGCGCACATACGCGTTAGTGAGTCCGTGCTTGCGCCATTCGGGCGCGGTGACCGCGGTGCTCACGTATAGGTAGCTTTGGCCCTGCCATTGATAGGGATAGTAATAAGCGCAGAACCCTGCCAACTTGTTGTTGCGGGTGACCGTGATGATGGTGGCCTTTTCGATCAACGACTCGTAATAGTCTTTGATTCCCGTATTCGCTCCCTGGCTGTCCCAGTCGGTCTGTCCAACGGCCGCGCGCTGCGAGAGCGGGGGAGTGAAGTCCTTGTCGCAACGAGTTAGAAGTTCGAAGAGTTCTTTTGCTTCGCCGACGGGAATCTGTCCTGGTTTGTAGTGGCCCATTAGCGTAGTCTCCAATCTCTTTAAAAGTGGTAGTTTGTAACGCATGGTAGAGACTATCGCTAAAACGCATTGGTCGCATCTATTAACACTGTGTGCCGGAATTATGACGTTGTATATGAATACGACCATGGTTGCGGTTGCCCTGCCAGCATTGACGAACTCACTAGGTGCGAGCCCCGCGGAAGCCGCATGGGTTGTCTCCGCATACAATGTCGCCTTCCTTGCGGTATTGCTGCCGTGCGGGCTCTTCGGCGACAGGCTCGGACATAAACGACTACTCCTCTTAGGAAGCATGGTCTTTTTTGTATCCGCGCTCGTGTGCGCGCTTGCTCCGTCGGCCATCTGGCTCATTGTCGGACGTGCGGGCATGGGACTTGCGGCCTCGGTGTTTACGCCGATGTCGCTGGCCCTTTTGCCCACGGTGATAGAGCCTTCCGACATGGCACTGGCCAATAGTTTGTGGACCGCCGCCGGTGGTGTTGGCGCTCCTTTAGGTCCGCTCCTGGGTGGCTGGATTATTCATGCTTTAGGCTGGCGAGGCATCTTCTGGCTTGACGTCGTTGTCATCGCCCTTGTCTTTTTCGGCTGTAGCCGACTGCCGAAGGCAAGGGCTGTTCCTTCCCATCCGGTGCTGCCTTGGGTACAGATCTTGCTCTCTGCCTTTGGTTTCCTTGTTCTCACGGTTGGCATGATTAACGTCGGCGGCAAGGTCTCATTTAGTGCGGTTTGGTTACCAATTCTGATTGGGTTGGCTGCTTTGGCACTGGCCCTGGTCTTCGGCGGAAGGAGCGATCAAGCGCTCGTGGACTTGGGGCTTTTGAACAATCCGCGCTTCCTCGTGAATACTGTGACCCTGTTCTTTATCAACTTGGTGCTTTTCGGGCTGCTTTATGTCACTCCGCACTACCTGCAGAATATCTTGGGCAACTCGCCTGCCCGGGGTGGCTTGATGCTTATGCCTTTGGCCGGCACTGCCATCGTTGGCGCCTTGGCAGCCGGGCTGTTGGTGCGGCGAAGCAAGATTGGGCGGTGGCTTCTGCCTAGCTCGATTTTCCTCGTCGCCGGGGGGCTGCTGGTTGGTGCGTTGACGAGTCCATCCAGCGGATATGGATATTTGGCCGCGGGGTTAAGCCTTGCCGGCTTTGGTGTGGGGGCGGGTCAATCCTTGGCTTTGCAGGAGGCGATGGCGCAGGTTCACCCGGAGCGCCGGGGAAGTGGTGCCTCGTTGGTTAATACAATTCGGCAGCTTGGCTCGCTCCTAGGCGTTGCTTTCATCGCCTCACTCGTAATTAACTTGGCAGGCGAGCCGGCTAGCGACGCCTCCTATATCCATGCGATGGATAGCGTCTTTGTCCTGTGTAGCGCTGCTTGTGTTTTAACGGGATTTGCGTTGTTATTCATGCACACGAGGCAGCAGAAATTATAGAGTTAAGGCATGGTGTCACGTCCTTTAGAATCTTCGTCTTCGGACAATCTTGGGCTTAATCGTCGCGACCGAAAGAAACTTATGACGCGGCGCGCGATCCGAAGTGCGGCGCTCGAGCTTTTTGCAGAGCGTGGATATGACGACGTCACCGTGGCTGAAATTACCGAAGCCGCTGATGTCTCAGCGATGACCTTCTACCGCCACTTTGGCACGAAAGAAGCCGTTATCACCAGTGTCATCATCAGCCCCGAAGCAACAAAGGTTCTGGTGGACATCGCGCAGATGACTGATTATAAGAACTTGGAGGCAGCGCTCCGCGAACTCTTCAGCGATGCCGATGCGTGGGGAGGACAGCTCGCAGATCGAGTCCTTCTGTTGCGTGAAAATCCTTCGTTGCTGGGCCATATCTGGCAGCACTCGGACCAGTGGGTGGACTGCGTCCTAGCTGAGACGGGCACCAGCATTATCGACCGCACCCGTGCCCGCAGTCTGATCGGCATCTTCATCGAATGCATCGCAGGTTGGTCCGAGCGCAGGGATTTTCCAAAGAAAGCCGGCCTCAAAGAGCTTTTAATTCAGACCATCCCAGCAACTCTCGCGCCGCATCCGAGTTAACGACCCCCGAGCGGTCTCTGCTCGCAAAGACAACCTTTGAAATAGTCTTTAAGAAAACCTGCTCACCGCGGAAGTCGTCGGGTCGTAGTGCACGCCGGCACGCATTCCCGTCCAACCAATGAACGGTTCTGCGCTTAGCGTGATGGGCTTGTGCACGTGCCCAAGCACCCACGTCGCACCGCTTTCTTGCAGATCCTCTAGCTTGCACGGCAGGCAAGGCTTACGGCTGAATTCACCGTGCACAGAGGTGTGAAGCAGTCCCAGGCCATTGAAGCTGGGGATTTCGATCTCTCGTGGGTCAGGGTCGGTGGCCACGCCGCAGGTCCACGCCTGCACACCGTCGATTTCGAAGAAGTGCGGTTCGGTCCCGTGCGCGATGATTCCTTCGGGCCATTTATAGTCATGGTGATCATGCGCGTTCCTTTTGTTGCCAGGAAGTGACGAGTACGAGGACGATAATTGAAGTTCCAACCCCCATAAGGGTCATTGCCATGGCCTCGGCGCGGTGGCCTTGATCGAATTGGTTCATGATCCAGGACGCGAGCAGGTTGATGTTGTTCCGGCGCACCAGCGAAGAATCACGAGTTCACGGAATCCTGCGAAGAAAGCCAGAATCCAGCCTGCTGCGATACCCGGTGTAAGCAAAGGCAGCGTGATCCGGAAGAAGGTCTGGTGCCCCTTGGCACCGGAGACCTTCGCCGCTTCGTAGACGGTGTGGGAGACCGCCGCGGCAGATTCGCCGATTTCCACAATCCTCACCGCCCCAGGGCGTTAAGCTAAAACGCTGTCTCCTATTTCCTTATGTGTTTTGAGGTCCAATCATGCGCCGCTATGTTTCCTTACTCTGTGTTGCAGCCCTAGCGCTTTCTGGCTGCAGTAATTCCGGAAAAAACGACTCCGCTAAAGAAACAGAGAAGATGTTCAATACGATGGCGCCACAAAGTTCAGCAGAGGCGGATTCCCAAGAATCCAAGGCGTCAGAAGAATCGAAGAAACCAGCGGTGGTCATTGAAGACGGCATCTTGAAGATGACGGGCAAGGTTGTAAAGAAGAAAGGTCGTGAGACCCTAGGCTCGCAGCCTGAATCCGGATTCCCTGAAAGCGAGCTCAACGGCGACTATTGGATCCTCGAATTTGATGCTCCGGGGGAGGTCACCGGGAACAGGGCAAATTACAAGGAAACCCGTTGGATCGATAGCGGCTTGCTTGCATCGCACTACAGCACGCACGAGGAAAGCCGCGAAAAGGCAGAGCCGTGGGTGGGCAAGCATGTGACAGTGTCGATCGCTGCTGACAAAGTTGGTTGGCAAAATGATGCCTCTTTGCCGAACGGCCCGCTTCGTCTGGGCACCAGCTTTGAAATCGAAGCTGCTGAATAACAAGAACTCCTTGTGGCTGCGCAGAGCTACTACAAGGAGTTCTTGATGTCTTTCGGGGAGCCAAAGGCAGTTTTGCCGATTAATGCTTGACCGGAGTAACGCGGCCAGCCCGCCAATCCAGGAAGGCCATGGCGGCGCAGAAGATGTTGAGCACGGCGCTGGTGCCCAGGGTGAAGGTACCTACCTTGTACATGGTGGTGCCGGCGGCGTCGAAGTTGTTGAAGATGATAAGCCAGCAGATCCAGCCGATGAGCGCGGTCAACGCAGCGAGGGCGGAAAGTGCGCGCAGGCCACGTGCGGGGCGTTCAGGTGGGGCGAAGGCTTTGTGCGCGGCGTCGACAAGAATGGCGAGCGCAGCGAGGATACTCACGATGCCGGATAGCCACGTGGGCAGCAGGGCAGAAGTGCCCAGGACTACCGGGAAGATGAAAGACAACGCCACGAAGATGAACGCCACGGTGTGAAGTATGGCGCTACGGCCCTGGTAGGAAGAAAACATTTAGGCCTCTTTCTTCTGAACATCTGCTTGCATGGCAAGCACTTCTGCGCGGTGCGGTGGCTGTGCGCCCTTGCGAGAGACGGTAATCGCAGCGGCTGCCGCGGCGAATTCCAAAATCTTTTTCCAGTCGTATTCGCTCAAGTGAGTGAGCTCTTCGGCCGTGAGGTTGCGGCGGGCGATCTCTGTGAGCAGCGCGCCCATGATGGTATCGCCCGCGCCGATGGTGTCGGCGACGTCGACCTTGGCGGAAGGCACATCGAACCGGGTCGTGCCAGCGCGCAACGTGAGGCCCTCGCTGCTGCGGGTAACCACCACGACGGGAACCTGCTTGAGGGCCTGCTTGCCCAGGAATTCCACTTCTTCCTCAGAAAGCTTCAGCACGGTGACGTGGGCAAGTAGCTCGTTGAGGAAGGCCTTGTGCTCATCGTTGGTATAGAACGGGCGGATATTCGGATCGAGCGCCACGATGCTGCCCTTAGCTGCGAATTGCTTGAGCAGTTCGCCATAGCGCGAAGCACCTGGCTCCAACGCGAGGGAAACAGTGCCGAAGCAGGCAATCTCGGCGTCGGAAAGCGTGGGCTCAACCAACCTATCTGCCGTGCCCTCCGTGTAGAAGGTATAGGACGCCGAACCATCATCACCGATGCTGGTCACGGCCAAAGTGGTGGGCTCTGGACCGCGCTGGACCATAGACGTGTCCACGCCTTCCTGCTCCAGCCTTTCCACCAGCGCGTTACCGAAACCGTCGGTGGAAAGGCGCGACTGGAAGCTGACCTCGCCGCCCAGACGCGCCGCCGCGATGGCCACATTGAAAGGCCCGCCGCCCAAAGCCGGCGTGAGGTCTTGCAAGCTACCTGGGCTGACGGGGACAAGGTCGACGAGTCCTTCGCCACACACATGGATTCTCATGGATTCCATAGTATCGGTGCTATGAACTACCGTCCGAACTTCCACATCGCGCCCCCGTATGGCCGTCTCAACGATCCAAATGGTGTCTTTCTAGATGGCGACACCATGCACGTCTATTACCAACACGACCCCTGCTTCCCGCACGCGCCGAAGCGAACGGGGTGGGCGCATGCCTCGGCGAAGTACTCAGTGGCAGGCCCCTGGCGGCATCATCCGGACGTGCTTTCGCCTGACCTGCCCTATGACAAGGACGGCTGTTACTCCGGCGGTGCCGTGGTCGATGGCACCGACGTGTGGCTGTTTTATACGGGCAACCTCAAGGTGGATGGCAAGCGCATTCCTTCCCAGAACCGCGTGCGCGTTCTCGATCCTTCTGGCCCTGAGGGTGGCATTTATTACCGCGACGCCGCGAACCCGCTGATTCCCGATAGTGAGGAAGGCTTTACCGGGCACTTCCGCGATCCGCAGATTTCCCGGGATGAGCAAGGCTGGCGCATGGTCATCGGTGCGCAACGTGAGGACGAGAACGCTGCGGTGGTGCTCTACCGCTCGCAGGACCTTAAGAACTGGGACTTTGAGGGAGCACTGGATTTCGCGCTTGACGACGCCGCGCCGGGGCTTAGCCCCGAACTCCTACCGGGCGGATATATGTGGGAGTGCCCAAACCTTGTGACCTTGACTGATAAGGCAACCGGTGAGTCTAAGGACGTCCTGGTCTTTTGCCCGCAGGGGCTTGAACCCGTCAAAGTGGATGGGCAAACGCACTACGCTTCTTCCGACCAGTGCGGCTACCTGGTGGGCAAGCTGGACGGCACCACCTTCCACGTCGAGCGTGGTTTCAGCGAGCTGGACTATGGACACGAGTTCTATGCCCCGCAGCTGGTTGGCATGAGCGATGGCCAAGCGCTGCTGCTCGGCTGGATGGGCCTTCCTGCTCAAGATGACAAGCCCACCGTGGAGGAGGGCTGGGTGCACACCCTGACCTTGCCGCGCCGGGTATGGCTGGAAGACGGCGTGCTTTATCAATGGCCGGTGTGGGAGACGATTCCCGATGCTGCTGGTAGGGAGGGCTTCGGCAGCACGGTGAGTCTGAGCTCTTCGCGTGGCGGCAGCTATAGCCTGGTTGATGCTGAAGGTAGGGTACACCTGCGCTTTAGCGCAGGCGAAGGGCTGCTGCGCGTGAGTGTGGGCGATGACGAGCGCGTGATTGCCTGCCCAGAGGGCGAGGTCATGGCCATTGCCGATGGCTGCGCCGTGGAAATTTTTGCTGGCGGTGGGCGAATCGCGGCGTCGGCAAGCGTATTTGGCGAAGGCGAAGCGCGATGGAGCGGCTGGGTTAAGAACTAAGTGACCGTTCAAACAGTAAAACTTGGTGAATTTTCCCTCAAATATGTCCGAGCTCTTGGCTTTTTGTCTGGAAGCTGTATCTAATGGTTCTAGGTTGATTAGCTCGTGAAAAGGAAAGGGAGCTTTGCCTATGGACCATAAGGAAGTTGCCGCACGGACCCTGCGTGCACTTGGCGGCGAAGAAAACATCATCGGCTTGGCGCACTGCGCAACGCGCCTGCGCATGGTGCTGAAGGATACGAAGAAGGTCGATACCAAGGCCTTAGAGGCTGACCCTGACCTCAAGGGAATCTTTGAAGCCGGTGGAATGTTCCAGGTCATCGTTGGTCCAGGTGACGTCAACGTTGTTTATAGGGAATTGAACGGCATGATCCACAAGGACGTTGCCGTTTCCACCGAAGAGCTCAAAGACATTGCCGCTAATTCCGGCAACTGGTTCTCCCGCGCCGTCAAGGTGCTCGCGGATATCTTCGTGCCGCTCATCCCGATTCTGGTCGGCGGCGGTTTGCTCATGGCACTGAACAACGTCTTGTCGGCTGAAGGGCTGTTCGGTGAGAAAGCGGCCATTGAAATGGTGCCGGCACTCAAAGATGTCGCTGGACTTATCAACCTGCTGGCTTCTGCCCCCTTTGCCTTCCTGCCCATTTTGGTGGGCTTTACTGCCACCAAGCGCTTTGGCGGCAATGAGTTTTTGGGCGCGGGTATGGCCATGGCAATGGTTATGCCGGACCTAGTCAACGGCTACAACGTGGCTGAGACCATCGAGGCCGGCGACATGGAGTATTGGAACATCTTTGGCCTCGATGTCGCACAGGCCGGTTACCAGGGTTCCATCCTGCCGATTCTGGTTATTGCGTGGATCCTGGCCACGATTGAGAAGTTCCTCCACCGCCACCTAAAGGGCACGGTGGACTTCATGCTCACGCCGTTGATTACCCTGCTGGTCACCGGCTTTATCACTTTCGCTGCCATTGGCCCGTTCCTGCGCACTGCCGGTGAGTGGTTGGGCGTTGGCTTGGCCAATTTGTATGACTTTGCAGGCCCTGTCGGCGGCTTCCTTTTTGGCTTGGTTTACTCGCCAATCGTCATCACCGGCCTGCACCAATCCTTCCCACCAATCGAATACATGCTGTGGGATCAAGGCGGATCTTTCATCTTCGCCACGGCAGCGATGGCGAATATTGCCCAAGGTGGCGCAGCCCTCGCGGTCTACTTCCTGGCGCGTAGCGAAAAGCTCAAGGGCTTGGCTGGTGCTTCCGGTACCTCGGCACTATTCGGTATCACTGAGCCTGCCATCTTCGGTGTGAATCTGCGCTTGCGCTGGCCTTTCTACATCGGCATGGCTGCCTCTGCAGTGGCCTCGACTCTCATTGCCATCTTCGACGTGAAGGCAACGGCACTCGGCGCGGCCGGCATCATCGGTTTCGTTTCGATGCGCCTGGAGGATTACAGTCAGTTCTTTATCTGTGCTGCAATCGCACTCGCAGGCTCCTTCATCGGCGCCTACCTTTATGGCCGCTACCTAGCCCGCAAGAACGGCTCCATTGATCCGGATGAGGTGAATCCTCCGGCAGCCGAGGCTCAAGCCGCCGCTGCCACCCCAGCTGCGGTAGCAGCCGAGGATGCCTGCACCATCTTCTCCCCATTGGAGGGCACCGCCGTGCCACTGTCTCAGGTCAGCGATCCTATGTTTGCCGGCGGCAAGCTAGGCCAGGGCGTGGCAATCGAGCCGACCGTGGGCAAACTGGTTGCGCCTGCCGACGGCAAAATCACCGTTACCTTCCCTTCCCACCATGCCTACGCCATTCGCACCAAGGACCCAGTGGTGGGCAATATCGATATCCTCATGCATATTGGCTTCGATACGGTAAACCTTAAAGGCGAGCACTTCACCTCCCACGTCACCAAGGGCGATGAGGTCAGGCGGGGCGATGTCCTCGCCGAATTTGATATCGACGCCATCAAGGCCGCCGGCCTTCCCGTAACTACCCCGGTGGTCGTCTCGAATTCGAAGAAGACTGGCCCTGTTCTTCCTACCGCGGCTTTCCGCCCCGGCGAACTCATTGGCTTCGGCACCGATATCTTTACTGTGGATCCCAAGCCCGATCCAGCATTCGCTCCAGCCACTGGACATGCAGCTACACCTGCATCCACTGACGAGCCTGCAGGCACAACCCGTTAGCTTGAAAGAACAAAGGCCGAACTGAGGAGAACTCCTTCCCAGTTCGGCCTTTAACGGTTTAGCAATAGCGGCGCTCTCTGGGGCGAAAGCTCATCTTGAGCCCAAGCAAACTGTGACGCACCAGGGTGCCTATAGCAAAAAGCTGCGCCGGCCGGACCGAAGCCCGACCGGCGCAGCCAGTCTCAATTCAGTTTCCTACTTGGTAGGAAGGCTCTTGCTTAAGCGAAGAACTTGCGGCGTGCAGCGAAAGCGCCTGCGGCAACCATCGCAGCTACAGCCAGTGCGGCCAAAGCCTGTGCAACGGAGTTGGAGCCGGTCTCAGCGGACATACCACGTGCGGCGTCTGCGGACTTGCCAGCTGCCGGTGCGGAAGGAGCGTTGCCCTCAGCGAGCTGACCGCCCTGGGCGATAACCGCATCCTTGTTAGCGTTCAGCATCTGCTCGGAAGCAGCCTTTTCCTCAGCGGTCGGTTCCTGGTTCTTGCGTGCCTCGTCCTTGACGTAGGTCTTGCCGTCCTGGGACAGGTACCAGGTGATGCCACCAATCACCAGGGCTGCCGGAAGAGCCAACCATGCGAGCTTCTTCTTGTCGAATTCAGGCTTCGCAGCTTCAGAAGGGAATGCCTTTGCGTAAGCGTCACGCATCTCGGCGGTAACTTCCACGTTGACCAGGGCTGGATCGTTGACGTAAACGTTCGGATCCTTCATGCTCTGGTACCAAGTGTTGCCCTCGGAGTCTACCTTGGTGGCAGGAGCAGGAATTGCGGAGGTGTCCTGCTGCTCCTTCACGAACTTTTCTGCCTGCTCAGGAGTCAAGCGAACAGGATCGCCTGCGGCCGGCTTGGACAGCCAAGAACCGTCTTCCTGCTTGAAGTACTCGACACCATCGACGGTAATCGGATCGGCAGCAACATCATGGCGTTCAATATCGCTGGTGCCCTCTTCAGCTGGGGTGTTTTCGGTGACGGTATCTTCATCCGCAGACGGGGTAGGCATCTCGGACAGGGTCTCGTCCACTACCGAATCCGGAATTTGGGCCTGAGCAACAGCTGCGCCACCAAAGGCGAGTGCGCCGGTCAGGGCAGCAGCGGTCAAGGTCTGTGGCAAACGCTTCATGTGTTTCTCCTTCGGGAAATATGGGAAAGCGCAAAAAATGTCTTTCGCGACGCAAACAACAATAGTCACATAATTCACAGTTGTCACGCGGAAATCAGAAGTTAACTGTAATTTTCATACGTCACAGCTGTGAAAAAACTGGATTATTAGAATGGTCGTGCGACCCGATTTGCACTGAGGAACGTTAAGGTGAGGTTTATATGTGCAGAGTGTGCCGATAGTTTTGGAGACTGTTTGTGTGTCGGTGCATTCGAAATAATGGGCTAAGGGGTACGCGGGTGTACTGGCGAAAATAAATGTGGAGGTAGGGGGGCGTCGACAGCCGTCGAGCAGCGTTTTGGTAAGGGTGCTGGCGTGTGGTTGAATGTATAGGTTGCAAAAGCTGGTCGGCCCGTAGCGGTGCGTTTCCGAACCGCCGGTCCGAGACCCTTCGGTGTAATCCGTTGTCAAGGCTTGAGCATCGCAAGTTTGTAGACCGCGTGCGGTAAGGACGGAAATCTTACCGCACATCAATCCAGGTCAGGAGACCCATAGTGATTCAGCAAGAATCCCGTCTGCGCGTCGCCGACAACTCTGGTGCACGTGAGATTCTGTGCATCCGCGTTCTCGGTGGCTCCGTTCGACGCTTCGCTGGCATCGGCGACGTAATCGTCGCCACTGTCAAGGATGCCGTCCCAGGCGGCAACGTTAAGGAAGGCGACGTCGTTAAGGCTGTCGTCGTCCGTGCAAAGAAGGAGACCCGTCGTCCGGACGGTTCTTACATTCGCTTCGATGAGAATGCTGCAGTCATTCTCAAGGGCGACAACGAGCCACGTGGTACCCGTATCTTCGGCCCAGTTGCTCGCGAGCTTCGTGACAAGAAGTTCATGAAGATCGTTTCTCTCGCACCGGAGGTGATCTAGTCTTATGAAGATTCATAAGGGCGATATGGTGATTGTTATTTCGGGTCCTGACAAGGGCGCGAAGGGCAAGGTCATCGAAGCATACCCGAAGCGCGATAAGGTCCTCGTTGAGGGCGTCAACCGCGTGAAGAAGCACGTTGCTAACTCCGCTACCGAGCGTGGCGCCGAGTCCGGCGGAATCGTTACCCAGGAAGCTCCGATCCACGTTTCTAACGTTGCAATCGTTGACTCCGAGGGCAATCCGACCCGCGTGGGCTACCGTTTCGATGAAAACGGCAAGAAGGTCCGCATCGCACGTAGCAACGGGAAGGACATCTAATCATGAGCGAGAACTACACTCCGCGTCTGAAGACCCGCTACCGCGAGGAAATCAAGAAGACCCTGAACGACGAGTTCAACTACGACAACGTCATGCAGATCCCAGGTGTCACCAAGGTTGTTGTCAACATGGGTGTTGGCGACGCTGCACGTGACTCCAAGCTGATCAACGGCGCTCTCGAGGACCTCACCGCGATCACCGGCCAGAAGCCGCAGCTGCGTCGCGCAAAGAAGTCCATCGCGAACTTCAAGCTGCGTGAGGGTATGCCAATCGGCGCCCGCGTCACCCTGCGTGGCGACCGCATGTGGGAGTTCCTGGACCGCCTGCTGACCATCGCGCTGCCGCGTATTCGCGACTTCCGCGGTCTGTCCGATCAGCAGTTCGATGGCCACGGCAACTACACCTTCGGTCTCACCGAGCAGACCATGTTCTACGAGATCGACATCGACAAGGTTGACCGCCCACGTGGTATGGACATCACCGTTGTCACCACCGCTACCAACGACGAAGAAGGCCGCCGCCTCCTCAAGGAGCTCGGCTTCCCGTTCAAGTAAAGCGGCTTAAGCTTTTCGCCCTCACCTTTTGGTGGGGGCGTTTGGCGTTTTGTATGCCTACTCTGCCGGTGGGGTAACGGTCGTGACGCCTTCAAATTGCCAGCCCACTACTGCATTGCGCACGGAGGCTTCAAGGAGGTTGAGCGGCTGAATGCAGCTGATGGTGAGAAGGCGGCCTGGCATGGGGCCTTCGCCCCAGATTGTGGTGTCTTCGGCGAGGCCTTCTTTTACTGGGTCGTGCATGTCGGTGGCGCTGTAGACCAGCCAGTTGTCGCCGGAGTTTGCAGTGCGCAGGTAGAGCTTGTCGCCGAGGGCGACCTTGTGCTTGTTTGCGCCGCCGTCGTAGAGGTTGTTGAAGACACCGGGAACGCCGGCGCCGGTGTGTCCGGCGATGACGGTGATGTCTGGTGCATTAGTGCCTGGCAGCGAATACGGACGGTCCGCAGCGGTATAAGTGCAGGCCTCCGTCATCGTTTCCGGGTTAAGCGCGCCGTCTTTGACGCGGCAGGAGCCATCTTCGAATTCGGCATGGACCTCGATTGCAGGGATGAACATCTCAACTGCGGCGGAGGGCTCAATGACTGGAGCAGCTGCCACAGGGACTTGGTTGCTTTCTAGTCCTTCAGGAGGATCGACCACGTGATGCATCGTGGCGGCAAGAGCCACACTTCCAAGGACCGCACTTGCAAGGACACCAACCGTAATACGGAACTTGCCCGAGCTGGACCACAATTCCAGCGCGCGAGTATGGAGCGCCGGCGTGTTCGTTTCTGGCGCGCGGTGGCGGCCACCCGTGCTTTGCGACTTTGGTTGGGGGCTGCGCTTTTGGCGGTTAGGTAGTGGATTCGGCGCTGCTGCTGTTGATGTTGGTGTCTTCGGCGTCGTTGGCGTTGGGGGAGTGCGCCGCACGTAGGTGCGCTCGCCGTCGGGGTTGCCGTTGCCGGCGCGGCGGGTATCGATGGGTCTGCTATTGATGGGGCGGCGCTGTGTGCTGGCGCTGGTGCTGGCTGCCCGGGGGTGCGTGTGATCTGCGCTGCGAACTGGCAGATCGTGAGGATAACGCGGGGGCATGGGCGGCGGCTCCAGGGGGTGAGGGAGGTGGGTTCTAAAAGTAAGTGAATTTTCTAACTAACTTTAATCCTTGGCAGGCGTTAGCAACAATAACCGCGGAAAATACCCACGTGTGGTGGGTATAAAGTTGTTGGCGCAGCCTGGAACTTCGCTGTAGTGTTATCGCAGTTATAACTCTAGGTAAAGGAAGCTTCGTGTCTCTCAACGAATCTGCTGCAGCAGCAATCAAGAAGAAAGTGACTCTGCTCGACGAGTCCTTCGCCCGCTTCGCGGTACGTGCGATCTTGGCCGGCGTCTATCTCGCCATCGGTACCGGTTTCGCGGCCGTCGTAGGTCAGGCCGTCGACAAGCACGCAAAGGGCCTGGGTGCACCAGTCTTCGCCATGCTTTTCGGCCTTGGACTTTTCGCCATCGTCATCCTCGGCGCGGAGCTTGCTACCGGCAGCATGATGTACGTCGTCTACGGTGCCATCAATAAACAGGTGGGCTGGGGCAAGGGCTTTTGGCTGCTCGTTGTCACCACGTTCTTCAACTTTGTTGGTGCCGTACTCTTCGCCGCTGCCATGGGTGTTTCCGCGAAGCTGGGGCACATTGACCCATCGCACCTCATCGCAACGCTGTCCATGGGCAAACTAGAAAAGGGCCCAGGCGGCCTGCTGGTTGAGGGCATCCTCGCAAACTTCGTGGTCAACATGGCCATCGTCGGTGCTGTCTTTGCCAAGGACATCGTCTCGAAGTTCTTCGTCATCGTGCCGATCATCGCCTGCTTCGTGGGCCTTAGCCTCGAGCACGTCATCGCAAACTTCTGCTTGATGACGCTGACCTTCTTCTGCTCTAACCCACTGCCGGATGGCTTTACCCTGGGCGCTGTTCTCACCAACTGGTCGCTGGTTTGGGTGGGCAACGTCATCGGCGGCGGCTTCCTCATTGGTGGCGTTTACGCTTGGCTCAACAAGGGCCCTGAGGCTTACCGCGACTAATCATTATCTTCTGCACGCAGGATGCGCATTGCAACGACGAGTTCCGAGGAATACTCCCGGAGCTCCTCGATTAGGTTTTCACCCACAGCGCGCAGCTCGACGTCGTCGACAGGTTCCAGTGCATCGAGGATGAACAGCGCCGCAGTGGTGTCGTCGTGCAGCGCCGTGCGGGTGCACTGGCGCCAATTCCAGCGGCGGCATGTGACCCCGTTCGCATCGAGCCAGACCACCTCGCCCGGTTCGGGATGCTCGGTTACAGGCTCGCCTTTGTCCATAGTGGCGAAGTTCTCAGCACCAGTAGCTCGCACCAGCTGTGGAGCGGATACATAGGCGTTCAGGTCTTCGCCGCCGAAGGGGATCTCGTAAGTCACGGACAGCGAGTTATAGATGTCCGTGAGGCGGTTGATGCGAGGCAGCCCCTTTTCCGCGCGGCGTATGAGCGCCTCCGTGCTGTTGCGGGTTCGCGATGGCTTCGCACCGAATCCTTGATAAGCCTTGCGCCATGCTGCGATGTGCGGGAAGTCCGTGACGGCGCACTTGCCCAAGCGTGCGCGGGCAACGTCTTCGGCGTTGCGCAAGAGCTGCTCCGAGTGGGCGTCGGAAGGCGCAGGCGTGATGCCATCGACGGCGATGAGCAGCGCGCGGTAGTCGGGACGTAAGGCCGCGACCTCGGGGCTGATGCTGGCGTCAGCAAGGAACTCGATGAGTTCCCCAGTACTGCGGATCTTTTTTGAAGAGTGGTTGCTCATCGCTTGAGTTCTCCTGGCTTGAGTTCACCTGCGTAGATGTTGAAACGATCGCCGCGGGCAAACCCTACCAAAGCCATGCCAGTCTCCCGGGCAGTCTCCACAGCGAGCGAGGATGCCGCGCTAACAGCAACGAGCATACCGAACCCGGCCATTGCTGCCTTTTGTACAAGCTCGAAGCTGGCGCGGGAGCTCATAACCAAAATAAGGTCGTCTGCGGGCAGGCGATCTTCAAGGAGCAGGTGCCCGATGACCTTGTCTGCTGCGTTGTGCCTGCCGACGTCCTCTCGCACAACGATGGGCTTGCCGTCTAAGGTGAATGCGCCGGCGGCGTGGATACCACCGGTCTTGCGGAAGAGCTTTTGCTCGGCGCGCAGCTTTTCGGGCAGCTGCGCAACCACGGCTGGGTCAATCTGGATGTTGGGGAGCGCGTAGCGCGATTTCTTGTTTAAATCCTCGATGGAGCTGGTGCCGCATACGCCGCACGCGGAGTTGGTGAGCGTAAGCCGCAGATCTTTTAGCCCAATGACATTCTTCTGGGCCAGATCGATATCCAGCAGGTTATAGGTGTTCATACCGTCCACGGTGGAACCAGCGCAGTAGCGGGCTTCGGAGACGTCGGCAAGCGTGGCGATATGGCCCTCAGAATGCAAAAAGCCATGAGCTAGCTCAATATCATGGCCCGGAGTGCGCATGGTGGTGGTCAGGGTCTGCCCGCCGACACGAATCTCCAGCGGCTCCTCGCCAGTGACGATGTCGGCGCGGGTATCCACCTGGGTTACCTCCGTGCCATCCAAGTGAACCTTGGTAACAGCAAAGGACTTTGTTGCCCGGCCCGCCACTAGTTCAGCTCCGTCCGCAGTTTGGCGATGTTCGCGCGCGCCTCGTCCGAGTCCCGCGAGGCCAACCCAACCAAATATGCCGTCAGGGGAGCGGCCGGGCGCGAGGTGCTGTGTGCGACGTCGCGGGTAAGGTCGAGCAGCTCACGGGTCAAGGCAGTGGCATCTTGCTTGTCGACGCCGATTAGTTCTGCCGCTTCCTCCAACCACTGGTGGGCGGAGTGGATAGGGTCATTTTCTGCAGTCATGACGGCCACTCTAGTCCTCGAGAGTGACATGCAGCTTCGACGCTAAAAAAGATTTGGAAAACTGCAGGTTAGCGGGTAGTGTTGCAGTTCGGACTCACGTCGAGGCTGTAGTGTGCCCAGATGGCAAATGAAATCTAGCCCTACAAGCTGCAGAAACGTAGAGCCTGAATCAAGAACTGAACATCATCAACTTTGTTGTAGGCCCCCCGCCGTTTTCGGCGGCCCGTTGTATGTATCAAAGGGTGGCGAGCGCCTTACGGTATTGACCGTGAGGAGCGTGAGTAGCCCGAAATCACACGGAAAACGCTTTGGTGGGTACGGGAACCGCAACGAGAAAGGTAACGGTCACTCACATGACCATGACTGATCCTATCGCCGACATGCTGTCGCGCGTGCGCAACGCAAGCCATGCGCACCACGACACCGTGTCGATGCCGACCTCCAAGATCAAGGCAAACATCGCCGACATCTTGAAGCAGGAAGGCTACATCGCTGACTACTCCGTTGAGGGCTGCGAGCTCGAGCTCACCCTCAAGTACAACAACCGTGAGCGCTCCATCTCTGGTCTGCGTCGCGTGTCTAAGCCGGGTCTGCGTGTGTACGCAAAGTCCACCAATCTGCCGAAGGTCCTTGGCGGCCTGGGCGTGGCTATCATCTCCACGTCTCAGGGTCTGCTGACCGACCGTCAGGCTCAGGAGAAGGGCGTAGGCGGAGAAGTTCTCGCCTACGTCTGGTAAGGGAGGATTGACACATGTCTCGTATCGGTCTAGCACCAATCGCCGTACCATCCGGCGTTGAAATCAAGGTAAACGGCCAGGAGGTCGAGGTTAAGGGTTCCAAGGGTACCCAGACCGTCGTTCTGCCAGAGCCAATCACCATCGCAGTCGAGGATTCCGTAATCACGGTTTCCCGTCCAGATGATGACCGCAAGAACCGCGCTCTGCACGGCCTGTCTCGCTCTCTCGTCAACAACGCAGTTATTGGCGTGACCGAGGGCTACACCATCAAGATGGAAATCTTCGGTGTCGGCTACCGTGTTCAGCAGAAGGGTAGCGACCTCGAGTTTTCTCTGGGTTACTCCCACCCGATCCTCATCAAGGCTCCGGAGGGCATCACCTTCGCTGTGGATGGCGCAACCAAGCTCTCCGTATCTGGTATTGACAAGCAAAAGGTCGGACAGGTCGCCGCTAACATTCGCCGCCTGCGTAAGGACGATCCTTACAAGGGCAAGGGCATTCGTTACGAAGGCGAGCAGGTCCGCCGCAAGGTCGGAAAGACGGGTAAGTAAGCAATGGCTAACACTGAAAACGCAAAGCGCACCCCAATCGGCAAGGACATCTCCTCCCGCCGTCGCGAAGCACGCGCACGCCGTCACTTCCGCATCCGTAAGACCCTGCGCGGCACCCCTGAGGCACCGCGTCTGGTCGTTCACCGCTCTTCCCGCCACATGCACGTCCAGGTCATCGACGACCTGGCTGGCCACACCTTGGTCGCAGCTTCCTCCATGGAAGCTGACGTTCGTGCGCTCGAGGGCGACAAGAAGGCAAAGGCCGCAAAGGTTGGCGCCTTGATCGCTGAGCGCGCCAAGGCTGCTGGCATCGAGGCAGTTGTCTTCGACCGTGCTGGCTACAAGTACCACGGTCGCGTTGCCGCTCTCGCAGAGGCAGCTCGTGAAGGTGGTCTGAAGTTCTAATGATCATGGCAAACGGAAACATCAACGGAAGGAACGCCTAATGTCGGACCGTGAAAAGCGTGACGGCGGACGCTCCGCCGAGAACGGTCGTAATAACGACCGCAACAATGGCGGTCGTCGCAACGATCGTCGTAATCAGCAGGACAACGAGCGCGATAAGTACATCGAGCGCGTAGTCACCATCAATCGCGTCTCCAAGACCGTTAAGGGTGGCCGCAACATGTCCTTTACCGCTCTCGTCGTCGTAGGCGATGGCCAGGGCATGGTTGGCGTTGGCTACGGCAAGGCTAAGGAAGTCCCTGCCGCAATTCAGAAGGGTGCAGAAGAGGCTCGCAAGAACTTCTTCCGCGTCCCGATGATCGCCGGCACCATCACCCACCCGGTCGAGGGTCGCGACGCAGCTGGCATCGTCATGATGAAGCCTGCCGCACCTGGTACCGGTGTTATTGCCGGTGGTGCTGCACGTCCGGTGCTCGAGTGCGCTGGTGTGCAGGACATTCTGTCGAAGTCCCTCGGCTCCGACAACGCCCTCAACGTCGTCCGCGCTACCGTGGACGGCCTCAAGCAGCTGGTTCGCCCTGAAGAGGTTGCCGCACGTCGTGGCAAGTCCCTCGAAGAGGTTGCTCCGGCCCAGATGCTGCGTAAGCGCGCAGGTCAGGAGGCATAAGCAATGGCTCTGAAGATTACTCAGGTAAAGGGCCTGGTGGGTACCAAGCCGAATCACCGCAAGAACATTGAGGCTCTCGGCCTCAAGAAGATCGGCCAGTCTGTTGTAAAGCAGGACACCCCGATCATCCGCGGCATGGTTCAGAAGGTACGCCACTTGGTCACCGTCGAAGAAGTGGCAGGGGAGTAAACCATGGCTGATATCATCAAGCTGCACGACCTGCGCCCATCCGCAGGAGCAAACAAGCCTAAGACCCGCGTCGGCCGCGGTGAGGCTTCCAAGGGTAAGACCGCTGGTCGCGGTACCAAGGGCACCAAGGCTCGTAAGCAGGTTTCCGCTGCTTTCGAGGGTGGCCAGATGCCGATCCACATGCGTCTGCCGAAGCTGAAGGGCTTCAAGAACCCGAACCACGTTGAGTACCAAGTAGTCAACGTTGCAGACCTCGCAGAGGCATTCGCTAACGGTGGCGACGTCACCGTTGCAGATCTCGTCTCCGCAGGCCTGGTTCGTAAGAACCAGCCGGTCAAGGTTCTGGGCAACGGCGACATCAACGTCAAGCTGAATGTCACCGCTGACAAGTTCTCTAAGTCCGCTGTTGAGAAGATTGAGGCTGCTGGCGGCACCGCCACCGCAACCAAGTAATCAACTGCGTTACTTAAAGCATTAAAGCGCCCGCTTTCCCGAGTGATCGGGAGGCGGGCGCTTTCCTTATTAGTTGGCTGGCAATCCTTACCTTAAATGTGGCTAAATAGCGCGTGGCTGGTAGGCTTGCATGGTCATAAGTGTTCAACCTTCCCCATGTTAGGGGACAGATGAGTTCCACCTCCGAGCGTTGTCACCTATTTTCCCTTAAATGTTGATAGCGCCGGAAGGCCAGGAGGATTTTGTAGTGTCCGCCATTTTGCAGGCTTTTAAGGACGCCGACCTGCGTAAGAAGATCATCTTCACTATCTTGATGATTATTGCTTACCGCATTGGCGCCCAGATTCCATCCCCGGGCGTTGATTACGCTTCGATCTCCGGTCGTTTGCGTTCTCTGACGGAGGAGTCCGGCAATCTGTATTCCGTGATTAACCTGTTTTCAGGTGGCGCGCTTTTGCAGTTGTCTATCTTCGCCATCGGCATCATGCCGTATATTACGGCTTCGATCATCGTCCAGCTGCTGACCGTTGTCATCCCGCACTTTGAGCAGCTGAAGAAGGAAGGCCAGTCCGGTCAGGCCAAGATGACGCAGTACACGCGTTACCTCACGCTCGCGCTGGCGTTGCTGCAGTCTTCCGGCATCGTGGCCCTGGCGGACCGCGAGCAGCTGCTGGGCCAGGGCGTTCCGGTTCTGGCTGAAGACCGTAACTTCTTTACCCTTATCGTTCTGGTCATCACCATGACCGCGGGCGCCATCCTCGTTATGTGGATGGGCGAGCTCATTACTGAAAAGGGCATCGGCAACGGCATGTCCCTGATGATCTTCGCCGGCATTGCAACGCGCTTGCCAACCGACGGCGTGGGCATCATGCAGAACAACGGCGGTCTGGTCTTCGCCATGGTCGCCGCGGGTCTTATCGTGTTGGTCGTTGGCATTACCTTTATCGAGCAGGGCCAGCGCCGCATCCCAGTACAGTACGCAAAGCGCATGGTTGGTCGCCGCCAGTACGGTGGCTCCTCCACCTACCTGCCGCTGAAGGTCAACCAGGCCGGCGTTATCCCGGTTATCTTTGCGTCCTCGCTAATCTATATGCCGGTGCTTATCACCCAGATCGTTAACTCTGGTTCCGGTAACGTGCCGGATAACTGGTGGCAGCGTAACGTGATTGCGCACCTGCAGTCCCCGAGCTCCTGGCAGTACATCGTCTTGTACTTCGTGCTGACCATCTTCTTCTCTTACTTCTATGTCTCGGTGCAGTATGACCCTGCCGAGCAGGCAGACAACATGAAGAAGTATGGTGGTTTCATCCCGGGTATTCGTCCGGGCCGCCCAACCGCACAGTACCTCGGCTTCGTAATGAACCGTCTGCTGTTCGTAGGCTCCCTATACCTTGCGTTGATCGCTATTCTGCCGAATATCCTGCTGGATCTCGGCGTTGGCCATTCTTCCGCAAACGGCACCTCCGCTTTCGGCGGTACCGCTATTCTGATTATGGTCTCGGTTGCTCTGACTACCGTCAAGCAGATTGAGTCCCAGCTCCTACAATCCAACTACGAAGGACTTCTCAAGTAATGCGTTACGTACTCCTCGGCCCTCCCGGTGCCGGCAAAGGCACCCAAGCAGCAATCCTGAGCGAGAAGCTGTCTGTTCCGCACATCTCCACCGGTGACCTGTTCCGCGCCAACATTGGTGAGGGTACCCCGCTGGGCGTTGAGGCAAAGTCCTACATTGATGCCGGCAAGCTCGTTCCGACCGACGTCACCGCGCGCATGGTTGAAGATCGCCTTAACCAGGACGACGCTGCAAACGGCTTCCTGCTGGACGGCTTCCCACGCACCGTGGAGCAGGCTGGCATTCTGGCCGAGCTGCTCGAGAAGAAGGGCGTCAAGCTCGACGGAGTTATCAACTTCGAGGTTTCCGAGGACGTCGTCGTCGAGCGCATGCTGGCCCGTGGCCGCGCTGATGACAACGAGGAGACCATCCGCACCCGACTCGGCGTCTACCGCGACGAGACTTTCCCGCTCATCCAGCACTACGGCGATGAAATCATCAACGTCAAGGCTGAGGGCACCGTTGAGGAAATCAACGAGCGTACCCTGAAGGCTATGGGCAAGTAATACGCCATGGGATTTAGACGCCGCAGCAAAACCATTCCCGCACGCACCCCAGGTGAACTGGACGCGATGCAGGCCGCCGGAGAAATCGTCGGCAAAGCATTGCAAGCCGTGCGCGCCGCTGCGGCGTCTGGCGTATCTACGCTCGAGCTCGATGAAGTAGCCGAGCAAACAATCAGGGACTTGGGCGCTACCCCTACCTTCAAGGGATACGAGGGCTTCCCGGGTTCCATATGTGCCTCCGTCAACGATGTCATCGTGCACGGCATTCCGGGCAAAGACATCGTGTTGGCGGAAGGTGACTTGGTCTCCATCGACTGCGGCGCAACGCTCGACGGTTGGGTAGGAGACAGCGCGTGGACCTTCGGCGTGGGCAAGCTGGCCCCCGAAGCAACCGCGCTTAACGACGCCACGGCATGGGTTTTGGCTGAAGGGCTCAAGGCGATGGTCCCGGGCAACCGCTTGACGGATGTTTCGCACGCTCTTGAGCAAGCAACCTACCGCGCTGAAGATAAGTTCGGCGTTGATCTTTTCATTGTGGATGGCTACGGCGGCCACGGCATTGGCCACACCATGCACGAAGAACCTTATCTCGCGAACGAAGGAAAGCCGGGCCGCGGTCCGCTCATTCAAGAAGGTTCCGTTCTCGCGATTGAGCCGATGCTTACCCTGGGTACGGAAGATAACGCCGTGCTTGACGACGATTGGACTGTGGTCACCCTTGACGGCAGCCTCGCCGCTCACTGGGAACACACCGTAGCCGCGACCGCTAACGGCCCGCGAATCCTTACTCGTCGCTATTAGCTGAAAATCACGGGGGAGGACTGGGGTCGCGTCGAGTATGCGGATTCCACGTGAGGGTCTATACTCGTTGCCATGTCTAAACTTCGCCCCCGCAACGTGTCCTCTAAGGCACGTCGTGCCCTAGTTGCCCCTATGACCGCCGGCGTCATGACCGTCTCCGTCTTGGCAGGCGCCCCAGCTGCTTCCGCACAGACCGTTCCTTCCATCGAGTCCATGAGCTCCGATGCGCAGGCACAGATTGATGCCCTGACCGCGGACGCCCGCGCACAGATCGATAACTTCGTCGGTCAGTCCCGCGAGCAGGCTTGGAACACGCGTAATCAGATTCTCGATCAGGTCAAGGTTTTAAACCCTGCTGCGGCAGATGCTATTCAGCCGGCTGTTGACGCTGCAGTCAACGCTATCTTCCCAGGCCTGATTGACCAAAAGAACGCGGAAGCACGTGCGGCACGTGAGGCGCAGGAGCGTGCGCACGCAGAGCAGGTTGCACGCGAACATGCTGCGGCTGAGGCGGCTGCACGTGAGGCCGAAGCACAGCGCAAGCGCAACGAGTTTGACCGCGGCCCTTGCCCGGCGGATGCACGCGTCTGCGTTGACCTGAACGGCAAGCGCACCTGGCTGCAGGACAACGGCAACGTTTCTTACGTAGCATCTGCGATGTCTGCTGGCATGGCAGGTCAGGAAACCCCGCGCGGCACTTTCTACATCAACCGCAAGATCAAAGACGAGATCTCCCGCGAGTTCGGTAACGCGCCGATGCCTTACTCCATGTACTTCACCAACTCCGGCCACGCCTTCCACGAGGGTTCCCCGGCTTACGAGTCCAACGGCTGCATCCACCTGTCGCATCAGGATGCTGTTCGCTTCTGGAACGATGTGCCAGTCGGCTCCAAGGTTTTCATCTACTAAGCATCCAAAGCGCAGACGCTTTTAATCTCTTTCAAAGAGAATTCTCCCCGTGGAAGATAATTCCCCGGGGAGAATTTTTGCTTTATTGCCGCTTTGGCGCGTGTCTCTAAGAGTGCGCAGGTAGAGGAGTTTGTTTATTGCTCGCACGCAGCGTATGCTAAAGCGCTGGTGTATGTTTGCGGTCTTATTTACCGCGACGTCGCCAAGCAGTAGACACCAAACATGCAGGTGACACTCACTTGAAGTCACCTAGAAAAGTAGAGGTTATGGCTAAGGAAGGCGCAATCGAGGTCGAGGGTCGTATTATCGAGCCTTTGCCAAACGCAATGTTCCGCGTCGAGCTCGACAACGGACACAAAGTTCTTGCACACATTTCTGGCAAGATGCGTCAGCACTACATTCGCATCCTCCCAGAGGATCGCGTGGTTGTAGAGCTGTCCCCTTATGACCTAACCCGCGGACGCATCGTCTACCGCTACAAGTAAACACTGTAAGCCTCCTTACCCTCTGACATAGCGGCGCTATGTCTAGCCCACCTCAGGCTGCGATGGCCTGAGCCCGCACTGGTAAGTAGCCCACAGATCCGGCATCGGCCCGGGCGAAGTGCTGCATGGAGCGGGGCGGATAGGGAGAAAACCATCGTAACAACCCGAAAGGACACGCCACATGGCACGTCTAGCTGGTGTTGACCTTCCACGCAACAAGCGTATGGAGGTCGCTCTCACCTACATCTACGGCATCGGTCCAACCCGTGCCAAGGAATTGCTGGAAAAGACTGGCATTTCTCCTGACCTGCGCACCGACAACCTCGACGATGATCAGCTGTCGGCGCTGCGTGACGTAATCGAAGCTACCTGGAAGGTCGAGGGTGACCTCCGCCGCCAGGTTCAGGCTGACATCCGTCGCAAGATTGAAATTGGTTGCTACCAGGGCATTCGCCACCGTCGTGGCCTGCCGGTTCGTGGTCAGCGCACCAAGACCAACGCTCGTACCCGCAAGGGCCCGAAGAAGACGATCGCAGGAAAGAAGAAGTAATTCATGCCTCCAAAGACTCGCTCCGGCGCGCGTCGTACTGGCCGTCGCGTCGTAAAGAAGAATGTGGCCGCAGGCCACGCTTACATCAAGTCCACCTTCAACAACACCATCGTGTCTATCACTGACCCGTCCGGTGCTGTTATCTCTTGGGCATCCTCCGGCCACGTTGGCTTCAAGGGTTCCCGTAAGTCCACTCCGTTCGCTGCACAAATGGCTGCTGAGAACGCTGCTCGTAAGGCAATGGAGCACGGCATGAAGAAGGTCGACGTATTTGTTAAGGGTCCGGGCTCCGGCCGCGAGACCGCCATCCGTTCCCTGCAGGCTGCAGGCCTCGAGGTTTCCTCGATCACGGATGCAACCCCACAGCCGCACAACGGCTGCCGTCCAACCAAGCGCCGCAAGGTTTAAGGGAAAGGAAGAGGTAAGAAAATGGCTCGTTACACTGGCCCCGCTACCCGCGTATCCCGCCGTCTGCGCGTCGACTTGGTCGGCGGCGACATGGCATTCGAGCGCCGCCCGTACCCACCGGGACAAGCTGGCCGCAACCGCATCAAGGAATCCGAGTACTTGCTGCAGCTGCAGGAGAAGCAGAAGGCTAAGTACACCTACGGTGTTCTTGAGCGTCAGTTCCGTCGTTACTACGCCGAGGCTAACCGCCGCCCGGGCAAGACCGGTGACAACCTGGTCGTTCTGCTCGAGTCCCGCCTCGACAACGTCGTCTACCGCGCTGGCCTGGCAAACACCCGTCGCCAGGCTCGCCAGCTTGTCTCCCACGGTCACTTCACCGTGAACGGCAAGAAGATCAACGTTCCTTCCTTCCAGGTTTCGCAGTACGACATCATCGATGTTCGTGAGCGTTCCCAGAAGATGGAATGGTTCGAAGACGCTCAGGACCGCCTGGTCGATGCCAACGTACCGGCATGGCTGCAGGTTGTTCCTGAGACCCTGCGCATCCTCGTGCACCAGCTGCCCGAGCGCGCTCAGATCGACGTTCCGCTGCAGGAGCAGCTCATCGTCGAGCTTTACTCGAAGTAAACTTAGTAACCGAGTGCCCCGTTTGTGGCATTCGGAGAAGAGTGAATCTTCGAAACCTCAATCTTTACCCCTTCTACCGACGTCAAATAGCGGGCGTCGACAAGGAGATATTCAATGCTCATTTCCCAGCGTCCTCAGCTCACCGAGGAATTCATCGAGCCGTCTCGTTCCAAGTTCGTCATCGAACCGCTCGAGCCGGGCTTTGGTTACACCCTCGGTAACTCCCTTCGTCGTACCCTGCTGTCCTCCATCCCGGGTGCAGCAGTAACTTCCATCAAGATCGATGGTGTTCTCCACGAGTTCACCACCATCAACGGTGTGAAGGAAGACGTCTCTGAGATCATCCTCAACATCAAGGGCTTGGTTCTGTCCTCCGACTCTGACGAGCCGGTTGTTATGTACCTGAGCAAGGAAGGCCCAGGTGTTGTTACCGCGGGCGATATCCAGCCGCCGGCTGGCGTGGAGATCCACAACCCGGATCTGCACATCGCATCCCTGAACGACACCGCCAAGCTGGACATGGAGCTCGTCGTCGAGCGTGGCCGCGGCTACGTTCCAGCAGCACCGACCTCTGGTGAAATCGGACGCATTCCGGTTGACCAGATTTACTCCCCGGTTCTGCAGGTCTCTTACAAGGTCGAGGCAACTCGTGTTGAGCAGCGCACCGACTTTGACAAGCTGATCATCGACGTCGAAACCAAGAACTCGATTTCTGCCCGCGACGCCCTGGCTTCCGCCGGCGGCACCCTGGTCGAACTCTTCGGCCTGGCTCGCGAGCTGAACAATGCTGCTGAGGGCATCGAGATTGGCCCGTCCCCGCAGGAGACGGAGTACATCGCGGCCTACAGCATGCCTATCGAGGACCTGAACTTCTCCGTTCGTTCCTACAACTGCCTGAAGCGTCAGGAGATCCACACCGTTGGTGAGCTCGCAGAGTGCACCGAGTCGGACCTGCTGGATATCCGCAACTTCGGCCAGAAGTCGATTAACGAGGTAAAGATCAAGCTGGCTAACCTGGGCCTGGCTCTCAAGGACACCCCTGAGGACTTCGACCCAACCCAGCTTGAGGGTTACGACGCAGAAACCGGTGACTTCAAGGATCCGTCTGCGGACGATTCCGAGTAAAGCACCACACTGACCTGCGGCCCGAGCTTATGCTCGCCGCGCGCTCACTTTATCCGCACACGAGGAGTACATAATGCCAACCCCTAAGAAGGGTGCCCGTCTCGGCGGCTCCGCTACCCAGCAGGCTCACCTGCTGAGCAACCTGGCTGCTAGCCTGTTCGAGCACGGCGCAATCAAGACCACCGATGCTAAGGCGAAGATGCTTCGTCCTTACGCTGAGAAGATCATCACCAAGGCTAAGTCCGGCACCCTTGCTGACCGCCGCGCAGTGCTGAAGCTCATCCCGCACAAGGATGTTGTTGCGCACCTGTTCGACGAGCTGGGCCCGAAGTTCGAAGGCCGTGAGGGCGGCTACACCCGCACCATCAAGCTGGAGAACCGTACCGGCGACAACGCCCCGATGTCCCAGATCTCCCTCGTTCTCGAGGAGACCGTGACCTCCGAGGCAACCCGCGCTACCCGCGCAGCCGCTTCCAAGCAGGCTGAGGCTGAAGAAGCTAAGGCTGAGGAAGCACAGGCAGAAAACACCGAGGCTTCCTCCGAGGAGTCCGCAGAGTAGTTCTGCCTAATCCTTAAAAGGCCGCACCGCCGCGCCATCTTTTCCAGCCCGTTAGAGTTGGGGGAGACTGGCAAGGGGTGCGGCTTTTGCCGTATTCGGCTTTGTTAAACTGGGCAGTCGCTAAAATGCAACAACCCTAATACTCCTAATACTGCAGAAAGGTCCCAAATCTCTCGAAATGACTCCACTGTTTTCCGTTCTGTACGTCATCGGCATTACCGCTGAGTCGATGACCGCCGCCCTTTCTGCGGGCCGGCAGAAGCTAGATCTGTTTGGCGTGATGCTCATAGCGTCGATTACTGCTCTAGGCGGCGGAACGGTGCGTGACATTGTCTTGGGTGCTTATCCCTTGACCTGGGTGGGCGAGCCGATGTATCTCCTAGTGGTGCTCGCCGCATCGATTGTCACGGTGTCCATGTCATTTTTGATGCACTACTTTAGGCACCTTTTCTTGCTTCTCGACGCCCTAGGCCTTGCTGTATTCAGCGTGCTCGGCGCCCAGAAGGCTTTGCATTTGGGCCATGGTTTCTTGATTGCAGCAACAGCGGCAGTAATCACCGGTGTCTTTGGCGGCATCCTGCGTGACCTGCTTTCGGACCGCGTCCCGCTCGTATTTTCTGGCGAGTTCTACGCCTCGATTTCGCTGCTCGCGGTCTGCGTCTACATGGGCCTGCTTCACGTTGATGTTGGTGAGCACAACGCCGCGATCATCACCGTTGTCGTTGCCTTCTTGGCGCGCATCGCGTCGATGTATTACGGCAAGGGGCTGCCGGTTTTCGAATACAGAGGCGCAGATCAGCCCATCGACCCGCGAATTCGCCTATCTGCGCGCATGGTCAAAGCGGGTGCGCGAAAGGCAAAGCGGACCCTGCACTTAGATCGGGCTAGCTACGTCGCGATGAGCAAGCTGCGCCCGCCGATGCGCTTGCGCATGACGCGCAATAAACAAGACTGGGATCTCAACAGTGATGGCCCTGGACAAGGGAGTTAATTAAGCATGCGTCTGCGTATCGATCTGTCCTATGACGGCACGGATTTTCATGGCTGGGCCCGGCAGAAGGGCGAGCTGCGTACGGTGCAGCAGGTTCTCGAAGACAATCTTTCGATGATCCTGCGCCATGAGGTCGAACTGACCGTGGCAGGGCGCACGGATGCCAGTGTGCATGCGGCAGGCCAGGTCGCGCACTTCGACATTCCAGCTAGTGCACTCGAGCAGCGATCGATTGATGGGGACCCGGTAAAGCTCGTGCGTCGCCTAGCGAAGCTCCTTCCGGAAGACGTTCGCGTACATGACTGCCAGCAAGCACCAGAGGGCTTTGACGCGCGCTTTTCGGCCCTTGAGCGCCACTACGTTTACCGCATCACGACGCATCCGCGCGGGGCATTGCCGACGCGCGCCCGCGACACTGCGGTCTGGCCGAAGGCGGTGGACATCGAGGCAATGCAGCAAGCCGCGGAGCAGTTAGTTGGCTTGCATGACTTCGCCGCCTTTTGTAAGGCAAAGCCGCATGCCACGACAATTCGCGACCTTTTGTCTTTTGAGTGGGTCGATGTATCTACCCCGAGCGAGCCGCAGCTTTATGAAGCCCGCGTGGGCGCCGACGCCTTTTGCTGGTCGATGGTTCGCTCACTCGTGGGTTGCTGCTTGCGGGTAGGCGAGGGCTCCCGGGGAATCGACTTTGCCGCGGAGATGCTCGCTTTGAACTCCCGTTCTTCCCACATTCCGCTAGCGCCGGCAAAGGGGCTTAGCCTGGTCCAGGTGGACTATCCGGCAGATGCTGATTTGGCGGCGCGTGCTGCGCAGACCCGTGACCGTCGCACTGCGGATGAGCTTTCGCTGGGTTAAGCTAACGCGTGGAATGACAAAACTAGGGCAG
Organism: Corynebacterium sp. HMSC077D03; assembly: GCF_001808545.1. Taxonomy (NCBI): domain Bacteria; kingdom Bacillati; phylum Actinomycetota; class Actinomycetes; order Mycobacteriales; family Corynebacteriaceae; genus Corynebacterium; species Corynebacterium sp. HMSC077D03. Next base: position 150,913 of record NZ_KV793688.1, on the reverse strand, counting down.
TAGGGGTGCTGCCTTGTTTGAGGGGGGAAATTCTGCATGTCACGTCCAATGCCGACGACGAAAGCACAGGTATCCGGGCATAAATTTTTGCAGCGCCGCGTGGAGCATGGCCTGGTACTTGGCGATATTCGCATGATTCATGATCCTTTAGCGAGCCGGCGCCGCGCCCTCATCTTTGGGATCATCGCAGTGTCGTTTCTGGCTATCGGCTCGGGAATGCTCGCGTGGCTCCAGCCCAATCCCAATCCGGGCGATGCACCCATCGTGCGCTCGCAGGAAGGCCAGCTTTTCGTTCTGGTTAATGAGTCCTATCATCCGGTGAGCAATTTGGCCTCCGCGCGCCTTATCGCGGGAGAGCCGGCGGCGCCCCAGGCCATGGGCAATGAGTTCTTGAGCAATGCGCGGCTTGGCACTCCGCTAGGAATTGCCGATGCCCCAGATTACTTGGCCGATCCTGCAACCCCGGCACAAGGCTGGGCGGCCTGTTATGCGGCCGCAGCTGACGAGGACAAAGAAAATCCCACCACGATTGATGGGGAAGGCAGCCGGCCCGGGGAGACTGTGGTACTGGCCAACGCCAAGGTTGAGCACCTCCGCAGTGCGGAGGCGGCGTTGGTTTCCACAGGTGGCAAGGAATGGCTATTGACTTCGGCAGGGCGCGTAGAGCTGCCTTCTGCTGCCTCGACGCAGGGCCGCGTGCTACGCCGCGGCATTGGCGTGCGCGATGATTCCTATGTGTGGCAGATCCCGGAGGATCTGCTGAATGCCTACGCGGAGCTTCCGCCGCTGCGCTTTCCTGAGCAAACCCCGCAGATTTTAGACACCGGCGATGATCTGTGGGTGCGCGTAGGCGCAGGCGATGAGCAGAGCGTGGCCTCGATTACTCCTACGCAGGCAGAGATGCTGGCAGGCATGGGCGCCTCGCGCGAATCGGTCGATGGCGCCGAAGTCGCCGCGCTTTCCGACGCCGCGTTACCCTTCAACCTGCCCGCCAATTCATATGATTTCCTGTCTCCAGGTCGTGGTTGGCTCTGCGCGGATGAGCTGGGCGCAACGGTCTTGAGCCCCGCGGTTGAGGCAACTGTCTCTATTGCCGGCAAGGCCACTGCTGATCGGTTCGCTGGCTTGGAAGCCGGCGGGGTAGGAGTAGACAGCGGTCACGGTTTCCATGTGGTTTCGGCGACGGGTATCAGGCACTCTGTGGCACAAGGTGCACTGGTCGAAGCGCTGGGCACGACCACGCAGGCAAAAGTCCCGTGGGAAATCTTGCGGTTGCTGCCGGAGGGCTCTCCTCTAGACCGCGAAAGCGCCTTGGCGAGCCAGGGCAGCGATGAGGGAACCGAGTAGAGCGCCGGCTTTTAATTCCTAGTGCTGCTTGGCGCGCCGTAGCGTTGCGGCGATCACGCCAGCAAGGCCGAGCAGGCCAAGCAAAGTCATAAGCCGGGTTGGTGCCTGGCTGCGATGCACGGCAGCTGGATAGACGGTGACTGTCTTTTCTTCGTCTTCTGCCTCAGCGTTTTTGTCATTGTCTTGTGCCCGGTGAAAGGTAAGGGCTTGCAGCGGATCGATGAAGCCGTGGCCTGGCTCGGCGGCGGCATAGATACGCTCGCGCAGCTGTGCCGCTGAATCGTGCGGATAGCGTTGGGCGAGTAGCGCCACGGTTCCCGTGACCACTGGCGCTGCAAAAGAAGTACCGTGGAACTCAGCAGCCTGCTTGCCGTCGGTGGTTTTGGCTTTTGCCCATTGATTACCCGGTGCTAGGGCGAGCGGGACGTGGCCTTCGGCGCTTAGCTCTGGCGCTCCATTGCGGGCAGGAATGGAATAGTCCGCGACCTCGTGCGCGGTAGAAAGCGCGCCCACTGCGAGAACGGTATCCGCTTGTGCTGGATAGACGGTGTCTTCCTTGGTGCATCCATCGGAAGAAGCATTGCCCGATGCCGCAACTATGACCGTTCCTTCGTGCTCTGCGCGTTGGAGCGCGGCGTTGAGATCGTGGGTGTCGACGCGGTCGGCGGCGTCGCTTGGAACGCAGGAAACCACCGAGATGTTAATGACCTTGGCCTGTTCATCCAAGGCGCGGTTTAATGCGGCGGCCAAAGTCTCCAGCGTGCCGGAGGTACTTTCTGAGTCAGCAGCGCGGTGCCGATAGTGCGCGCTGGTTTGCCGGATGGATAAAATCTCGGCCCGCGGCGCAATGCCGATGTCATAGCCTGCGATGACGCCTGCAACCGCGGTGCCATGTACATCGCAGTCCCGCAAAGGATCTGGTTCTTCGGGCGTGACAAAGTCATCCACGCCGCGCAAAGCGCGCAGCTGCGGGTGTGGGCTGACACCAGTATCGATGACGGCAACTTTGATTCCCTCGCCAGTGGCAAAGGAATGCAACCGCGCCCGATACGCGCTTTGCTCCGCTGAGGTATGCGGTGACTGCGCTGCCGCAATCGGCTGTGCACAGGCGACGTCGGGTTCACGCGCCGACGCTAGGGTCGGCGCGGTAAATGCAGAAATTGCTGCTGCCGAGGGAAATCCCGCTAGCAGTAATGCGGCGAGCCTTTTCTGGACGACTTTTGAGTTCACCATGTTGGGCCTATCCCAGTCCGCGGATGAGGAAGAACAGGCCTGCCACATGCGCGGCGAGCGGCAAGCACGCGGCCACCGCGATGGTTTCGGCGCGTTCGTACCAGGCAATCGTGGTGGGCTCAGCCGCTGCAATCTTGTGCGACCACAGCGGGGTAGAGGCCATCGCCGCCACAATGATGAACCCAAGCACGCTCATCACCCACAGGCTCCACGGAGCTGGATGAGCAAGCTCTTGCCAACCCCGTCCCACAAGCACCACAGCGGCGGTACCGGCCGCCAGCGCACACGTGGAAAGCGCCCAACTGGAGACCACCCGGGCGTGCCGCACGGAATGCAATACCGTGGCACCGGCTAAGGCCAGGCATAAAAGCTGTGCGAATAATGCGGCTACGGCGTCCGAACGGCTCAACGGCATTCCTGCTACAACCATGAGGCTGGGAATGCCGGCGATGGCTGCGCCGATGCAGATGCCCTCATATGCAAGCCCGGCGCGCTGTGCCCGCGCATCGACGTCGCTTTGTACCGAGTCGGAGACGTTGAGGCTTTGCCCAGCGGTGGGAAGTTGCGGGACCTTGAGCCCGGCTAGGTGAGTAGACAGTGAGGCGGCGTTCGCCAAGACAAAGACCATGGCCAGCAACAAACAGGCAGCACCGGCAGCAGGTACAACCTCGGGGGCTGTGGGACCAGCGAGTCCGGCGGACTGCGCGCCGGGTAGATAGCTGCCGGCCGCGCCAACTGCGAAAAGTATCGCGGCGGAGATGGTCAACATGGCCAGTCGGGTTCCGCCGAGTCGCGCCATATGGCAGGCACATAAAGCAAGAAGTGCGCCGGCGCAGGCGGCCCATATTCCCCACGGCATTTCATCTTGCGCGGGCGCAACAAACAGCCAGCCCGCTGCGCTAGCAGCAAGGATGAAAAGGCTCGTTATAAGCGTCGAACGCGTCCATAGCGCGAGGGCGAATGCGCCAAGGGCACACGCCGCTGCCGCCGCTGCGAGACCCGCGAGCGCCGCGATGATGCAGCTGGCGCCGAGCAAACCACAACTTGCCCACAGCGTGGCAGTGCGCGCGGGTTTAGCATCGGCGGCATCGTGTGCAAGTGCTTCTGCCGCATCGCGCACGATGGGCGCAGGCTTGTCAGTGACTTGCTCGATGAGAAGCAGACTGCCATCGTGCAGTGGCGTGCGCTCCAGAGCCGTGCTGAGCGCAATGGTCTTTCCACCAGCGGTGCTGGCTTGGAGCGGGACGGTGAAAATAGGGGCGTCGGCAAGCAGCAAAAGCTCGCCCAATGCCTCCCCGATACTGACGTTTAAGGGCAAACAAACGTCAGCCTCTTTGCGGAATTCACCGATGTTGAAACGAACCGTAAGCCGCACAGATTGTGTGGGCGCAATGCTTGGCGCATGTTTCATGTGCAAAAATCCTCCCCCGAGAATCCTGAAGGCGCCAAAATCATTGGCTTTTGCCTTCTCCCCCTTGCCTATAGGCACACATTGTGGCTTACTAGTGGCAACGTGTCCACCGCAGTCAGCATTTTGGTGTCTGCGTGTTTAGCCACGAAGGTAGCTGGGGGTGCTGCCTCGTGGTTTAGATAAGCAGGAAAAGCGGGTGGGCGCGGCACAAAAATCGGAGGGATTTTTTGGGGGGAATTATGTCCATTCTTGGGCTTTCGCGCGAGAAAACTGTCGAACCTTTAGACAGCGCACTTCGCGAGCCGGCTCCGCCGCTTCCGCAGGCAGGCATTGATGCAGAGCCAGTTCCGGAGGCCGTACGCCCGCAGCCTGTGCCGCTGATTAGGCTGCTCATGCCGATTGTCATGGTGGCTGCGATGCTGGGCATGGTCGCGCTCATGGTGTTGGGAGCAGGGCCTAGCCGCCGCATTAGCCCGATGAGCTTGATGTTCCCACTCATGATGCTGGCCTCTGTGTTCATGATGATAAATCCGCAGGGTGGCTCCCAGGATCCGGATGAGACGCGGCGGACTTACTTGCGGCATTTGAAAGCGCTGCGGGAGAAGGTTCTTGAGGTCTCTGCCGCGCAGCGCGCGCATGAGGAACATCGCAACCCGGCGCCGGCTCAGGTCGCGGCGTTGGTGGGAAGCTACCGGATGTGGGAGCGCAATGCCGATGCCCCGGATGCATTGGAGGTGCGGGTGGGAACTGGCCCGATGTCGCTGTGTGTGCCTATCAACGTACCGGACTCAGGAGCTACGGAAGACCTTGACCCAGTCTGTGCGGTCAGCGTGCGCCATACGGTCAATGCTTTGCGCACCTTGGCGCAGATGCCGGTGGTCATACAGATTCAGGCTTTCAATTACCTGGGGCTTAGCGGGGAAAATGCCGCTGGGGTAGCGCGCGCTATGGTGGCGCATTTGGCAGTGGCGCATGGCCCGGAAACGCTGGGAATTGAGGTTTATCCGCAGGCCGGTGGGCAGTGGGAATGGGTGAAGTGGTTGCCCCATGCACGCGCGCCGAAAAAGGCGCGCTTTCGTATCGTGCTTGTCGACGCCACCGCAATCCCACCGCATGAGGACCTTTGGGCAGAAGAGGAAATAACGGCCTATATCTGTGTAGGAGTGCAACGCTTTACGCCGCTTGGTCAAAGGGCCGAAGAAGACGGCATCTTCTTGGTGGTCGATGAAAAGCTACAGGTAGTAACCGCCGCCGGGGAGGAAGTTCTCGGTGTGCCGGACACGGTTTCGGCGCCCGATGTTTTATTGCTTGCCCGAAATTTAGCGCGCTTTCGCAGGCCAGATTCTTATCGCGGGATTAAGACTCGCAAGCACAAAAATGACCTTCTGGATCTGGTCGGGGTGCGTGATGTGGATGAGCTTGCTGCCAGCGGGATGTGGCATGGCCGCGCCGGGGAGCAGCGGCTGAAAGTGCCGATTGGCTTGGACGAGGCTGGGCAGCCGGTCTTTCTCGATTTGAAAGAATCCGCCCAGGGCGGAATGGGCCCACACGGGCTATGTATCGGCGCCACTGGCAGCGGCAATAGGGAATGTGGGTTTGGGGTACGATAGGGCGTATGACAGCGACTACAGCACAGCGTGCGGCGATTTACGCACGTATTTCGTTGGATAAGCAGGAAGAAGCCGGTGTGAAGCGGCAAATTCACCTCGCCACTAAGCACGCTGAGGCTGACGAGGCTAAGGTGGTCGCCACCTACGTGGACAACAACATCTCCGCCTTCTCTGGCGACCCTCGCCCTGATTACAACAAGCTTATTCACGCCATCGAGAACCGCGAGATTGACGTTGTTTACGTCTACGCACTCGACAGGCTGACCCGTCGCACCAAAGACACACTGGCGCTCTTTGAGTTGTGCGAGAAGCACAACGTCACCGTCAAAGCGAACCGTGGCTACAACATTGACCCTTCAGACCCTGCATCGCGGCTCACTATCGTGATTCTTGGTCTGATTGCTGAGCAGGAGTCTATTGATCGTGCTGCACGTATCCGAGCTGCCTACGAAGACCGGGCCCGGACAGGGCGGCCTAAGACAGGCGGGCGGCGTATGTTCGGCTACGAGGCTGACGCTGAGACCATCATCGACGAAGAGGCCAAGGCTATTCTCGACGCCGCCGCGATGGTCATTGCTGGAAAGACTCTGCGCGAAACCGTGCGCGAGGTCTTTCATGCACGCAGTCTTACTGCGACTTCAGGCAGGCCTATGTCGGCGCCAACGCTGCGAGACATTTTACTCAACCCACGCGTGCGCGGCTTGAGTACGTTCAACCCAACTGACCCGGATACGGGGAAACGTCTTGTTAAAGATCGCAAAATCATTGGTAAAGGCAACTGGTCTGCGATTATCGACGAGGTTACAGGTGAAAAGCTCGATGCAATCTTGCGCGACCCGTCGCGGCGGCTCTCACATAGCGGTAACGCACCGCGCTATTTCCTCGCTTCTGTCCTGACCTGCACCTGCGGAGAACCGATGTATTCGCGTAGTCGGCGGAACAAGGATGGTAAACCTCGTCGTTTCTATACCTGCAAGCGCTCTGAGCCGGGCGGTACCCATGTCTCTATCGGTGCTGAGGTTGATGATCTTATCGAAGCTGTCATTCTTAAACGCATGGAGCAACCTGACGCCGTGGATGCCTTGCGTAAGGCCTTGGCGCCAGAGAACAACACCCTTACCGAACGACTCCTAGAACTTTCAGGACGGCGAAACGCGTTGTTGGCCAAGCGTGAGCAGATTGAAAATTCTGCTATCGATGAAGAGATTGACATGCCAACATTCGTGCGAATGTCAAAGATAATTGAAGCTCAGATTGCAGGTCTTGATGGAAAAATGCGTGAACTAACGACCAGTCATGCTGCTGACCCCCTTGCTGTAGAACTTGCCGACGTGCCGGACTTTGCCAAATGGTGGGGCGGTGCCTCTGTTGAGGATAAGCGACGGCTGACTCGGCTGCTAATGGAAATTCACATCCTGCCTGGCAAGCCTGGCGCTAAGAAATTCGACCCGTACCGTGTGAAGATCACCTGGCTACAGTAGCTGTCTGTGAAGCGCTTCTACGAGGGAGTGCTGCGAGAGCTGGCAACCAATCTGTCCATGCTCCTCGGGGGCGGCACTGCTCAACCGTAGCGTTTTGGGAAAAATTAGACACAACTCTCGCAGCCTCGCATGTCGAGCGCTGGAAGGAATATCTTAACTGTCCGATATTGTTAATTTCTTAATGGGGTTACGCTGCTACCGTCCACCGCGCCCAGCGCAGCACCGTGGACTGTACCCGCGCCGTTATCGACCACCACGTCGATGGGGCCGGGCTGTATGTGGCGCTGACACGCGGTAAAATCGCCAACCACATCTATGCTGTCACCGAACATCAGCTAGATGAACTTGCTGAGGAAGGCTACTACCACTACCAAGGCATAGACCACACCCCAAGTACTAGGGACGTCTTTAATAAGGCAATTTCGCGCGATACCACCCCGAAGGCCGCACGTGAGGTCATCGCCGAAGTTGTAGACGAGCAAACCTCACCCGATCGCATGATGGGCCTGTGGCTTATGGGCAAAGACGAAGCCACCAACGACTTCATCGACTCCTACCTCCCCGACTGGATCGACACCCTACCCGGCGACCTTGCCCGAAAGATTGAAACCAGTAACGACGGCGCAGAACCAATCCGCCACGGTTGGGCGAAACTCATTGACGCGGGCATTGATCCGCGCACCGTCATGGACGCTGCTACCCGCAATATTGACAACGCCCACGATCCGGCACGTCTTATCCGCTACCGTCTAGATGAACAGCTCCGCCTGCGCGATACCGGAAAGCGCAACCAATTGCCTCCTGTATCTGGTCAGACAGATATAGAACTCGATACGTGGCTGCGCACCCACAACCCTTACGACCGCGCGGAAACTGCTCGCCTTACTGGAAAGGAAGGAAACCTCAACCAGCTCAACCAAACTGTGCTGGCAGAGCACGCACGCTTTGCCCGCTCGAAGGTCGAGTCGCTGACTTGGCAGGAGGCAAGTATTACTACTCGCCTACACGAGGACAAAGACGCAGCCCTCAACGAGGTACAGGCCGACTACCAGCAGATATGCCTTGATGCTGGGCGCATTCGCGCCTACGAGCAGGCCATGGCAGACATTGAGCACCAACGCCTGCTTAAAGAGGACTACACCCGCCCGGTAGCCGAGCGGGCTTACGACCATGACGCTGCAGGCTATGGCACGTACCAACAGCGCATAGACCATGCACATAAGCGTCTTGAACAGGCGCAACAGCGCCGCAGCCTAGCTCAGCAAGCTATTGAAGAGGCCGGATGTAGCTTGCCGGAGACAGGTCTGTGGGATGAAATCTGCTACCGCGCCGACGACACAGAAGAATGGGACAAGCGCCTAAACGCTGCCGCACAACACGACAGCGAGCACGCCCACAATCTTCAACAACGCCTCGATTCGATTCGCCGAGAGAAGACGGACTGGGCTGACCGCGCAGACATCGCCACACGCTTGCGCGCAGAGGAAGTCCCCAACGATGTTGCCGACCATGCAGGCTACATCGCTGATGAAGTCAACCTACTTGCCGCACAACGCACCTATGAACTACGCCGCCTGGGCTTAGACGAGCCAGCACAAGAGGCAATCCGCGACATGGTCGCAGAAACCATTGCTGCTGCCTACGAACCAGACAATGACGAGACTCACCACGATGAGCAAGACACCGCCGTCCAGAACACCGTAGGGGAAGAGCAACCTGCACCCGAGACCACACCAGAAGAGGAAAACGCCGACAACACTCAAGACGAAGACACCAGCGGACTGAACGAAGGTGCGCGAGCAAGCCTCGACTTCCTCGCCAGCCTCGGCCTAGGTGGAGAGCAGCAAAGTGTTACCAGCGACAGCGACACTACCGACGAACAAGCACCCGCTGATGAGCTTGAAGAAGAACAAGGCCCAGAGCTTTAGAAAACAGCGAGGTCAGAGCGCTAGAAGGAATAAATGTATATACCTACATACACATGTGTGTAGGTATATACACCAGTTAATCAGCTTCTTTCTTCGAGCCATCGTGTTGCCCACTCTTCAAAAAGTTGGGAGATGCTCTTCTCTTCTTCCACTGCAGCGAGTTTGAGTTCTTTAATCAATTGTCGATCACGGACGTACAACTGAAGACGTGTCGCTTTATCATTAGCTTGAGCGAACATCTTTGTTGAGGGCGAGCTCTCCGACCTATTTCCAGGTGATTCTTCCCGTGCCTTATTCTTAGCCTTTGGAATTGCCATCGTTTACCCCTTACTCCTCAAATGCTGCGATTACTTCTCGGGCCAAAGAATCCCACACCTTCGTACTGCTGGGCCTTGTTTCGAAGGCACGCCGTGTAGCCGCCCTAGTTGGGATGACTGTTTCAGCAAGCGCTGCAGTCTCATCACCCTCCAGCTCGGCATGGACTTCATCTAGAAGTTTTCCCTCCTGTCGACATTCGACAGAACAACTGCTGTTGGTGTCCCCATTTCTATTAGCCAAGAAAGCGTTACCTGAGTTCGATCAATATCCATCGGGGAAACACCAGTGGGAAGAAGGACTAAATCGGCAGCCTCGGCGCTTTCGGTTATGAAAGCTAAACCACCTGGAGGGGTATCGACTATAAGAAAGTCCGGATTGTTCCCCTTTCTGACAACTCCAGAGAAATCACTTGAGCTGTGGACAGATTCGATAGGAAATGGAAAATCCTTCACTTTGGTTGCCCATCGGGTAGCAGATTGCTGGGGATCGCCGTCTGCGATTGCAACGGTATACCCCATCTGCCGAATTGCCTCTGCGAGCATCACTGAAAGTGTGGTCTTCCCTGTCCCGCCCTTCGACTGAATCACGGAAATTACTCGAGTCATGACGCAAGAATAGCTTCAGGGATATTTTATCTAAGTAGCGACATGCGCATGTGTGTATATCATGCTATGTGGTCGATGGTCACTGATAGCAGTTAACCTAAAAGGGACTCTCTGCATGCACATATACAGATATGCGCATACTTCAAAGTTTAGCCGCTAAGCACCTACTGGAAGATGTTTCGGTTGCGGGCGCGCGTGAAGGCGGTATAGTTTTGGGTGTCCGCAATGCGCTTCCCCCGGCGCATAGCCGGACGGAAGGAAAACAAAAAGCCACGACTCCTGCACCCCGCAGGTGGCTTCTCCCCAGTGCTTCCAACGACGAGAAGCACTGGG